>JAJRAH010000019.1 GCA_028679985.1 Methanomassiliicoccales archaeon | reverse complement strand
GGCTTGTCCTTCCTTGGAGAAAAGATCGGACAGAAGGTCGCTTCTGAGAAGGTCAGCATCGCGGATGATCCGACGCTGAAAGGTTCGTACGGCGCGTTTCCGTTTGATGCCGAAGGTCTCCCTGCAAGAAGGACTGAGATCGTGCAGGACGGCATTCTGAAGAGCTACCTTCATAACAGCTCGACCGCGAAGAAATTCGGGACACAGAGTACCGCCAACGCAGGTCTGATGGCACCTCGTCCGTTCAATCTAATTGTCGGTGACGGAGACAAAACTCTTGAGGATCTGATACGCTCTGTTGACAAAGGGATATATGTCACAAACGACTGGTATCTCCGCTATCAGAACTATTCAACCGGAGATTTCTCGACGATTCCTCGCGACGCCATGTTCTTGATCAGGAACGGTCAGATCGAGAAGCCTATACGAGAGCTGAGAATCAGCGATAACATGCTGCACATCCTCCAAAACGTGTCTTCACTGACAAAGAACCGAGTCTGGGTGAAGTGGTGGGAGGTCGAGGTGCCGACGCTGTCGCCGGCTGCACTCGTCGAGAAGATACGTTTCACGAAGTCATCTATGTGAGCATTCCATTCTGGCAGCTCACTGGTGTTTCAAAGCGTCCAGCATGCTGCCGCTTCGGAAGCCCTCGAGATCGAGCGTCACATAGACGAAGCCGACGGCCTTCAATGCTCTCACGATGTCGTCTCTCTTATCCGCGACCGCCTCGATTTTCTCTTCCGGAACCTCGATTCTGGCGATCGGGCCATGATATCTCACGCGTAGCTGAGCGAAACCCATGCGCCTAAGGTGATCTTCCGCTTTCTCGACCATCGCGAGTTTCTCGCGTGTGATCTTCTCACCGTATGGAATCCGCGAAGCCAAGCATGCGTTCTGAGGTTTGTCGGCCGTCTTCAGTCCCATCTTGCTTGATAGTGATCTGATCTCTCTCTTTGTCAATCCGGCCTCGGCCAGCGGACTTCTGACGCCCATCTCCTCACTCGCCTTTTTCCCCGGTCGATGAGATCTCACGTCGTCGGCGTTATTGCCGTCAGCGATCTCCGCGATGCCTTCCATGTCGCCGATTCGTCTTACTTCCGCGAAGAGATGTTTCTTGCAATGGTAGCATCTATCTGGAGGGTTCTCGGAAAAGCAATCGTCCTCAAGTTCTCTCGAATAGACAGAATAGATCGGAACGCCGATGGTTTTCGCGATGATCTGTGCCTCGTGTCGTTCCCATGAAGGAAAGGTTTCGGAAACGCCTATGACAGCGATGACTCTGTCGGGAAGGGCGTCGCGGGCGACCTTCAAGAGCAGCGTGCTGTCGACGCCCCCTGAGAATGCAACTGCTATACTCTTCATTCCTCGGAGAATGTTCGTCAGTTCCGCCAGCTTCTCTTCCTCGGACACCACAGGCCCAATCGCGAGATGTGCTAAAATAGTTATTCTTCGGGATAGCAGATCATATATCCTCTCGAGCGCAGAGAGAAAAGAAAAATACACACATAGTGCATAGGCGCGACCATGAATATCCGCGAGGTTCTGGAGCGATACAAGAGCGGAAGCATCGACGCGAAGGAAGCGGAAAGGGTGCTGAAGCTGGACTTTCTGGAGCGCATCGGCAAACACACGGTATTCGATCATGCTCGAGAGGCAAGGAGAGGAATCCCTGAGATCATACTCGGCAACACCAAGTCTCCGGAGAACATTGTTGACATACTCCGGCACGTGATGGAAGACAGAGAGCTGGTCATCGTATCCAGGGCATCGCCGCTTCACTACAGAGCGATCAGGAAGGGTATCGGTCCCAAAGGCGTGAAGTGGGTTGAGAAGGCAAGTATGGTGGTTGTGGATAGGAGGGCCAAGGTCAGGGAGACTGGACGCGTCGGAATACTTACTGCCGGAACGTCCGACATTTCCGTGGCAGAAGAGGCGAGAGTTGTCGCGGAGGCCATGGGGTGCACCGTGGTATTTGCCTACGACGTGGGGATTGCCGCTTTCCACAGGTTCATGGATCCGCTCGCCTCGATGCTTGAGAAGGGATGCGACGTCTTGATAGTTGTTGCTGGCATGGAGGGTGCCCTTCCATCGATCGTATCGAGCCTAGCCGATGTTCCGGTGATCGGCGTTCCGACCTCGGTAGGCTACGGAATGGGTGGCGAAGGCACCGCGGCACTGATGTCGATGCTGCAGACGTGCTCTCCAGGACTCGTCGTCGTCAACATCGACAACGGAGTAGGAGCCGGCGCGACCGCCGCGCTCATTAGCAGGCGGTGTCGTGAGACTAGGAAGAACGACAGATGAAAGTAGCTGGATAGGGTCATCTCGATGACATATGGCAGGGAAACCACACACGGACTCGTGGGGTCGATGGTATCCCTATTTCAAATATCGATCCGGAGGCGGGGATTCTTGTGAGTCCATTCAGTCTCTTCAGAAAGAAGGGTCTCACTATCCGTCCAATAGTGCCGGAGGATGTGGAGGAGCTGAGATTCGTCGGTCAAGAAGCCTGGTCCGACCTAGCATCTAGAGATGTGGGAAGAAAGATCAAGTATCCCATGCGTCCCCGGAAGATCATCGAAGGATATATAGAGAAGGAACCTCAGGGTTGCCTGGTGGCGGAAAAGGACGGGAGCGTGATCGGGGCGGCCTATTCCCATGTATGGGGAACCGTCGGCTGGATCGGCCCCTTCGAGGTTCTGCCGGAACATCAGAATATGGGAGTCGGCGGATCCCTGCTCGCTGAATGCGAAAGATTCCTTTGGAGAAGGGGAGTGAACGCGATAGGACTGGAGACGATGTCCCATATCCCGAAGAATCTGCACTTCTACCTGTCCCATGCCTATTCCCCGAAGGCCCTGACCGTAATCACTGACAAGACGCTGGTATCGACGAAGTCAGTAAAGAATGGCGACAAGATCGAAACGGGGAGCATCCGGGAAGTCAATTTCAAAGAAATCGAAGAGGTATCGGGAGTTTTGAAGAAGATTGGAGACTCGATCTATCCAGGCCTCGACCTTTCTCCCGAGTTGGACATTCTGTTCGAAAAACGACTGGGCACCGTCTTCGTTTGGGAATCGGGAGGCAGCGCTGAAGGTGTCGCGCTTCTTCATACTTACCAGAAATCGGACGATGCTAATTACTCCTCGATCAAGCTTCTCGTTATCGATCCTATCTCACGAAATGGAGGATCTGGGCTCCTCGCTCTCTTGGGAAGATGCGAGGCAGTTTCTCACCTTCTGGGGAAGGAGAGGATGTACGCGCGATATCCTATTCTCTCGAGTGAGCTCTATGCTCTTATGGCTAGGAATTCGTACTCGATCCGGGGGGCGAACATTCGTTTCTTGAAGGGTGCTGAGTACTTGGAGAGAGGAACTTTCAACCTTACATCCTGGGCGGGTTAAGACCACTTTTGTCTAGGAGTGGGCAAAGGTCAAATAGGGTGTTACTTTTATGAAATCCAGTAAGGTCATGACCGTCGACCGGGCTGCTCTCTCAGCTATGTTCAAGGATGTCAAGTCAGCCCCCTCCGGGGCTCCATCGAGCGGAGCTTGCGCCTTGTGCAAGGGTTCGAAAATGCTCTGCGGCAAGGATCGATGCCCTCTCATGGTTAAGTTGTACTCACAGTCGAGGACGAGGCGTCTGATAGATTCATTGGATCTGTACGGAAATTCCCCTCCGGCCGTGTTCGTCGGACGATTCGGATATCCGAACGTCGATGTAGGCCCGCTGGTGCCGCCCACCCTCGGAGACACATCAGTTATGGATACTCCGGAGATGTGGATGGGAAAGACGATAGATGACATAGTCGATTTCAGATTCTCCCTGGTAAGAGGAAAGCACAGAATCAATGTGACGAATTTCCAGTCCTGCGGCAGAATGGTCGAACACACGAGGGAGCTGGCCCTCTCGGTCAATCCGATCGACGTCGAAGCAGCGTTTCAGAAGAAGCCGTCGGGAAGGATCGTCCTCGACGATGAAGTCCAGCCATTCGGCCCCTCGGCCAGGCTTAGAAACCTCTCGATAGGCAATCCGAAGTTCGATCAGAGAGTTGAGAGAGCCTTCTACGACACCGATCTCAGAGCAGTGGAGGCTGTAGGGGACCTCTACGCTCGAGGGGTTCTGGTATCGAGGATACAGAAGGCTTTCAGCGTCGGGGCCTTCGGCACCGAGAAGAGAAGGAAGTTCGTCCCAACGAGGTGGAGCATAACGGCCGTGGACGATATTCTGGGAAAGACTCTCCTTGAGCGAACGAAGACCTATCCGACAATTGATGAATTCAGGATTCACGACTGGGAGCAACTCGACAACAGGTGGTCAGTGTTGTTCCTTCCAACAACCTGGCGTTACGAGCTCATAGAAGCCTGGTATCCGAACACTGCATGGAACCCGATGGGGAAGCGCATCGAGATACTCAGCGATTATGAAATGTACGATGGGAGGAAAGAATATGCCCAGATCGGAGGGTGCTATTACGCGGCTCGGTTTGCGGTGAACGAACTCTTGAGCAGAGAAAGGCGTCAGGCTGGAGCCATCATATTCAGGGAAGCTCATCCTGGGTACATCATGCCCGTTGGAGTCTGGAACGTGAGAGAGAATGTCCGAATGGCTCTAAGACAGCCTTCCTTGAAATTCTCTTCCTTGGAGCAGGCTCTAGGTCACATTGGAAAGCGTATGGACATTCCTCTGTCGACTTGGATCAGACACAGTGGAATCCTGAAGGACATCATCTTCCAGAGAAGGATTGAGGACTATGCGTGACCTGTTCTCCTATTCTGTCAACGCTGCGCTCGAGCATGAGCAGACAGGAAGAAGGCCGATCAGAATCGGAGAGCTAACGTGTAGGACGGCCCTGTCTGTCTCCAGACTGCCAGGTCTGAATTACGCCCTCAATCCATACGAAGGATGCGAGCATGCGTGCGTGTACTGCTATGCCCCCTACGTTCTCAGAACCGACCCCTCTGAATGGGGAGAATGGGTCAACGCGAAGGTGAACATGCCGAGCATCCTCTCGAGAGAACTGAAAGGGAAGGAGGGCGTTGTCGGCGTCGGAACGGTCACGGATCCGTATCAACCGATAGAGGCTCGAACGTCTCTGACGCGGATGTGTCTGGAACAGCTTCTCAGATCGAAATTGCGAGTCAGCATTCTAACGAAATCGGATATCGTCCTACGGGACTTGACTTTGCTGGCAGAATCGTCCAAGGTTGAGGTCGGAATGACCGTGACAGCGCGTGATGATAGGATCGCCGCATGGTTCGAACCCTACGCCCCGCCTCCGTCGAAGAGGCTACGTGCGCTTACAAGAATGAACTCCGAAGGGATCGAGACATATGTGCTCATGGGTCCGCTGATTCCGATCGCCACTGAGGCTGAGCTTGACAAGCTGATTTCAGACATAGTTGAGACCGGGACACGGCGGGTCATGGTTGACAGACTGAGACTCCGTCCAGGGATGCTTGATAGGGTTCATAATGTGGGTTTGTTACGGGACGATGAAAGTAAGAGGCAGTTCGACGCGAAAGCACTATCTCACTCGTATTCGAGTAGTCTCGAATTGAGACTCCAGGAGCTTGTAGAGAATGCCGGGATGGTATTCGAATCGGCCTTCTGATTGCATCGATCCACATCCTGCTTTGTTCGTTTGACATGTGCAATTCGGGTCTGGACCGGTAAGATGGTCTTTCGAGACCGAAGACCGTCCAAGACTAAGAATGTTTATATAGAAGCACTAAAATACCGAGCGCAAAAGGGAGGTCTGACGAATGGCATATTCTATGGGACAAGGTCAGCCAATTATTGTGCTAAGAGAAGGTACAGAGCGAAGCAAGGACAAGGAGGCGACGTCAAACAACATCGCCGCCGCCAGAGCTGTTGCCGATTCTGTGCGTTCGACCCTCGGTCCTAAGGGCATGGACAAGATGCTCGTGGATTCGATGGGAGACGTCGTGATAACGAATGACGGTGTGACGATTCTGAAGGAGATCGATGTGCAGCACCCTGCGGCAAAGATGATCGTTGAGGTCGCCAAAACCCAAGACACTGAGTGCGGCGACGGAACCACGACATCGGTGATTGTTGCAGGAGAGTTGCTGAAGAAGTCCGAAGCCCTAATCGAACAGAACGTTCACCCCACGATCATCGTGAACGGTTTCAGAATGGCGGCCGCGGAAGCGGTCAAGATTCTGGATAGCATCGCATTGGACGTGACCACAAAGGACAACGATATGTTGAAGAAGGTCGCCAGGACGGCTATGACTGGCAAGAGTGTCGGAGGCCAGAAGGATTACCTCGCCAATCTCGCCGTTGACGCAGTCAAGTCCGTTGCGGAGAAGAGGGACGGCAAGTACTTCGTAGACGTTGACAACATTAAGGTCGAGAAGAGGATCGGCGGGGCAATCCCTGACACGCAGATGATACAGGGTATCGTGGTTGACAAGGAGCGCGTTCACCCGAGGATGCCGAGAGTCGTCAAGAACGCGAAGATCGCCGTTCTCAGTGTCGCTCTCGAAATCAAGAAGACCGAGGTCGAGGCAAAGATCCAGATCAGCGACCCGATGGCAATGCAGAAGTTCCTCGATGAAGAGGAGGCGACCCTGAAGAAGAAAGTCGAGAAGATAAAGAGTGTTGGGGCAAACGTCGTCTTCTGCCAGAAGGGTGTCGATGACCTCGTTCAGCACTATCTCGCCAAGGAAGGCATATTCGCCGCCCGCAGACTCAAGGAATCCGACATCGAGAAGATCTCGAAAGCAACTGGTGCGAGCATTGTCGGGAATCTTGACCAGCTCGAATCAAACGATCTCGGAAGCGCCGAGACGGTAGAGGAGAAGAAGGTCGGCGACGACAACATGACATTCATAACTGGGTGCAAGAATCCGAAGGCTGTTTCGATAGTCATTCGCGGCGGCACCGAGCATGTGATCGACGAGGTCGAGCGATCTCTTCATGACGCTCTGAGAGTCGTGGGAGTCACGCTCGAGGATGGAAAGGCCGTTGCAGGAGGAGGCTCGACCGAGATCGAGCTGTCCCTGAGATTGAAGGACTTCGCAGCGAGCATCGGCGGAAGAGAGCAGCTCGCTATCGAAGCATTCGCCCAGGCAATGGAGATCGTTCCCTGGACACTGGCCGAAAACGCCGGTCTGGACGCGATAGACGTAATCATACGTCTGAAGAGCGCTCACGAAGGGAAAGGATCTGACACCAAGTACTACGGCGTTGACCTAAGCAGCGTCGACCCGAAGAACATGCTCAAGGAGAACGTCATCGAGCCGCTCAGAGTGAAGACCCAGGCTGTGAAAGCCGCAACCGAGGTCGCGAGCATGATCCTAAGGATCGATGATGTCATCGCCGCCAAGAGGGGTCCCCCGATGGGACCGCCCGGCGGAGAGGGCTGCCCACCTGGTGGCATGCCTGGCGGTATGCCCGGTATGATGTGAGAGGTTTCTCGGATCGCAGATCAAAATCATTTCCTAAACACCTTCCCCACCCTTTTGTTTTGACGGAGTCCGCTGACTTACGACTACCCCCTATCACTCATAAGGAGGCGCGGCGGCCAGTAGTCGATAATACGCTCGAAACCTTCTAATACCCATCAACGAATGTGATTCCAGGGTAAGTCAGGAGGAATGGAATGAAAAGAGCCATTGCATTGATGGCGTCATTTACAGTCGCATTTTCCCTGCTAGGCTTTTTGTTCGCTGCACCCGCCGTCTCAGCTCAGGCAAACGCGCCTGTCTGGGAAGAAGGCTATAAGTGGGCGATGGGCAAGGAAGTGGACATCGGGACCGCCGTGGGTGATACTTCCGACATCGAGGAAGCACTGGCGGCATACGGCGTGTCGGTCGAGCAGTTTGATATCGATGGAACAGCAGAATCGTGGATCGTTTTCGAAGTCGTGGACGTGACCGACTCAGAATACAATTTGTCTGTTGACTGCGCTGGGAAAGTCGCAGCCGAGGTTCATGTGAGCATAACCGCTCAGCTATGGCAAGCTGGAACGTATACAGCCTCGGAGTTCGCCAGCGCTCCAACAGAGCAGAAGACAATCGATATCGATCTTGTCGAGGACTTTGGAATCGTCCTGAACGGCAATGTGGTCTTCGAGAAGACGACGATGGCCGTCAAGAGCATTGCCTTCGATCTTCAGGCGAGTGCTGTAGGCAGCTTCGATGCAACAAACATACCTTCGATTGAAAGCTCCGGGACAAACGTCATAGTGAGCTATTCGACCTATAACATCGAAGTCAGCTTCGACTTGGACATGTCAGTGAATGTCGACTTTGACCCAGCGCTCAACCTCTACGATTTCCCGCTTGACGTCGGAGACGAATGGACGATTGAGTCGACCGCAACGGTGTCTGGAACGATAGACGGCTTCCTTGACGTGAACGGTCTGCCTGACGATCTGAAGGACCAGATATTCACTGACGAGTTTGTCGAACAGACCGGTGTCGATGATTTCCCCATCGAATTTGACGAGATTTCAAGCAGCGGGGAAGGGGCCACAATCAACAACGGAGTGATTGAGACCTACGAGGCGCCGATCTACGCTGAACTCGCATGCGCTGGAAAGGTCAGTATGGACGTTTTCAATCTCGGTTCCGTTGAGGTCTACAAGATCGTTGTGAACGGTGACGAGGGACAGTACTACTACTCAGATGGTTTCAAGTTCATGACGGGCATGGGCATGGACCTCAGCGGCCTTGAGCTGCCTGAAGAGATACCCGGCGGGCTGACTCCAGAGGTCGACATGGAAATGGACACTGTCGATCCCGATGATGCCCAGAGCGCCATTACTGATGTTGGCACATATCAGGCTGGGGTCTCAGAAGACGCTACGGGAGAGCAAGGTGATGGTACGGGCGGATTGGGCATTGACCCGATGATACTCGCCGTCATTCTGATCGTAGTGATCGCCGTAGTTCTGGTCGCGGTCGTCTTCGTTCTGAAGCGCAAGAAGCCTTAGTCGAACGGAAAACCCCTTTTCTATTTTCCTTTCTTTTCTATGCATTATTGAAAATGTGGCCTGCGGGCACCGCGAAACGGAGGTTCACAATATTACTATATTTGTTAAGCTTATATCGTCATTACCTAAAATAATGATTGTCTATCCAACTTCGACTTTTCCTTTCCTTCCTTTTGAAACGTCCACTCCGAAGTCGGAGTACTTGACATAGCAATTCGTCAATCTAAGTTCGCCGCCCTCTTTGATTCTCAGTTCTTCTGGGAGATTCACGTCATCGTCCCAGAGGACGAGGCGGCATGATCCAGTATCGTCCTCGATCTCGATATTTCTGACTCTACCGGTTCCCCCGTCCCTCTTCTTGAATTCTCTTGTGTCGAGTACTCTTTTGGCTCTGACTTCTAAGGACGCTTCTTCTCGGTCCTTAAGCTCAGATATGTTCTTCTTGTTAGTCACTAGCAATCCTCTCTCGTCCAGTGCAATGAGCTCCAGCGTGTGATCGTCGAGCAGGCTGCCAAACTCATCTCGCAATTCCTCTACTCTCGATGAGATGCTTGGATCTTGTCTCTCTGATACCATTCCTTCTCGCGATTGTGAGGTCGCTATTTAATCAGTCTTGAAGCATAGACATAAATTTTAAAATGTACATATGATTATTTCTTAAATAATAATACTGAATGATTGAATGCCCATTTCCGTGCAATCAGAATTCGCATAGATTTAAATATCGTGTCTGACAATTGTCAGATGCTATCGAGATGGGGCACCAGCCCATCTTCGTACTCGCTGTTGGATGGGATGCTATTGAGGGCAGCACTGTATGCCAGGGTATCGACTGAAGATCAGGCGAAAGAAGGATTCAGCATACCTGCTCAGTTGAAGCGACTCAACGCCTACTGCAGGGCCAGAGGATGGGAGGTATCGTCTGAGTATGTTGACAATGGCTTTAGCGGTAGAGAGATCAAGAGGATAGGATATCAAAGGATGATGGAAGAGAGAGCAAAGTGGGATGTTCTCGTTGTTCTAAAGATGGATCGCATTCACCGCAACAGTCGTAATTTCACAGAAATGATGGACGACCTGAAAACGTGGGGAAAGGAGTTCATCTCCACTCAGGAATCCTTCGACACGACCACGGCAATCGGCCGATTCGTCATGGACATTATCCAGAGAATTGCCCAACTTGAGAGCGAGCAGATCGGCGAGCGAGTGAAAGTTGGCATGAGTCAGAAGGCAAGGAGGGGCAAGGGTTACCTGGGATTTGGAGATCCATATGGTTTCAAGTTGAGGGACGGGAAACTGGCACCTGTCGACAACGAAGTCGAGGTCGTTAGGGATATCTACCGGTTATATGCCAATGGGAGAAACCTCCAGGATATCGCTGAGTACCTCAACACAAGAGGGATTCCGACCAAGAAAGGATCCAAATGGCGCAGGGAGACAGTATGCCACGTGCTGACAAACCCCCTTTACTGCGGAAAGGTACGATGGGATGGAATCGTATCGGACGCTCCGCACGACCCGATTATATCTTCAGACAAATATGAAAATGTGCGACAACTGATCAAGGCAAGAGCGAGGAGAATTCCCCGCGAGACCGACGAATTCCTCAGTCGCGCAATAGGAGGCGAAGTGCTTGGCTAAGGTGGCCGTCTACACGAGGGTGTCGACGGAAGACCAAGCAAAGGAGGGATATTCTCTCGGGGCCCAGAAGGAGAGGCTTTCAGCGTACTGCGAGTCCCAAGGCTGGGACATCGCTGATTTCTATGTCGATGATGGACAAACTGGAAGGAATGTCAGAAGGCCAGCATATCAGAAGATGATGGAGGAGCGAGACAAATGGGACATGATTCTCGTCATGAAGATGGATAGAATCCATCGCAACAGCAAGAACTTCATGATAATGATGGAGAATCTCGAGAAGTGGGGAAAGAAGTTCACTAGCATGCAGGAATCTCTCGACACTTCGACAGCCGTGGGAAGATTTGTTGTGGATATAATTCAGAGGATAGCTCAGCTGGAGAGTGAGCAGATTGGTGAGCGGACTTATATGGGAATGGCTCAGAAGGCGGAGTCTGGAAAGGGACTGCTGGGGTTCTATCCGCCCTATGGTTATAAGTTCCAGGAAGGCAAACTGGTCACGGTGGAGGAGGAAATTGCCATCGTCAAAGAGGCCTTCAGACGATATGCTCAGGGGGAGAAGATGTGGGAGATGGCAAGGCTCTTCAACACCTCTGGCGTCACGACGCGCAGAGGGAAGCCATGGACGATATGGTCGGTAAGTCATATGCTCCACAATCCGATTTATGCTGGATACGTACGATGGGACGGCTACATGATCCAAGGCGATCATCAAGTGGCGATATCGAGAGAGGAGTTCAATCAAGCTCAAGAGATTGCATTCAATAGAACCAAGAGGAGAAAGAAGAAGACGGCGCCGTTCACTCTCCGTGAGGATCTATTTCGGGGCACGCTTCATGATCCGGCAGGGACTCCGACCGAAATCGGAGCAGGATCGGGTCCTCTATAGATTCCTCTACTACCGTGAGAGGCACGGAATAACGATGATATCGAATTCATGCGGTGATTCATTCGCAAATCCCCCCTTGTCTTTGAAAAAAGGGCTATCTCAAGTTGATATACGGGAGACCGTCGTTGACAAGAATGTACAGATATACTCACTTCAATATTGTCGTACATACAACGCTAGACATCATGTACAATGTGTCAAGCCATTGAATAGTTGTCACGTATTGTATTATCTGCAATGATGCTAACAATCATCTACAGTATATAATCCAAAGTAATAATCACAATTAAATACAGTGTATCATGTATACATATACAATCCATAGTCGGGGTAGCTCCATTGATTAGGGATGAAGAATCGCAGTAGGTGATCGGAGATGAAAGTTCAAAAGACGAGCATACAGATATCGCCCGAAACGCGGGATAGGCTGTTCAGGCTGAAATTCAGGAAGACCTATGACCAGTTCCTTTCACAACTCTGTGACATGTATGAAGAAAAGGAACTTGAGCATTCCAGCAAGAAGTAAGCCGCGGTCCAATTGGCTCGATCAGTGTGCGAAGGATCGATAAGGTCAGTTCGAAGAGTCGATAAGCCCGGACATTAATTAATTATGGCTATCACGGGTCGAGCGAGAATAGTGACTTGGATTTCTTTAGAGTTCATAGTTGCATCTGTCTTTGGCTTCAATCTCGACGTAGACTCTAGGAGATCGAGCGCAGATGATTGCCTCACTCCGTCAAGAGGCGCGTGTCATCCAAACGGGGGTAATCCTACGAGGCCAAATCATGTAATAGCTATACAATGTGCGCTCATATCGATATCATCGAAATCAATAAACGTTGGACCATAGATGCGATCACAGTCTCTTGACAAGGTCAAGAATGTCCCAGAACAGGGTGAATTCGCCAAGTTTTTCCGAGTACCAGTGTCAGGTTCATACCTGCGGCGGAGACATTTATATGGACGCTCCTCATAAGTATGATTGATGCAGGAGGATTGGACGGAGAGATACCGTCCGAAGACGCTGAAGGACGTCGTTGGGAATCCCAGAGCCACTCAACAACTTAGAGAGTGGGCATTGGATTGGGAATCAAGAAGACCCACGAAAAAGGCCGCGGTACTGATAGGGACTCCTGGAACCGGCAAGACGAGTGCTGCACTCGCACTCGCGAGCGATTTCGGATGGGTCGTCATCGAGATGAACGCGTCCGATCACAGAAACGCCGAAGCCATAAACGCAATCGCATTGCGTGGAGCGCTGGCGGATACTTTTACAAACAATGGAGAGTTTCTTTCCAGCAAGCAAGGCCGCCTAAAACTGATCATCCTCGACGAGGCGGACAACATATTCGGCAAAGAAGATAGGGGCGGTGTTCCAGCAATAGTCGAACTCATCAAGCTGACAAAGCAGCCTGTGATTCTCATCGTCAATGATTTCTATGCTCTGAGCAGAAAGAGTTCTTTGATAAAATCTGGGACCCTCCAAATACGTTTCAACAGGATTCACAGCAGCACGGTGAAATCCGTCCTTCGAGGAATCGCGAAAGATCGGGATGTCCGCGTCTCGGAGAGAGTTCTGGATTTGATTGCACAGAATTCGAATGGAGATCTGAGATCGGCCGTGAGAGATCTTCAGGCAGTCTCGGAAGGTAAGACGGATGTGCTGGAAGAGGAGACATTGGTGCTAGGAAACAGACAGGTTACGAAGACCATGTATGACTTGTTAGGGGAGGTGCTTCACGGCACGAACCCCTCGAGAGCGAGGTCTATCGCATTCGATACAAACGAGACTCCCGAATACACTCTTCTATGGCTTGACGAGAACCTTCCAATCGAGTACAAGAAGCCAGAGGATCTCGCACGGGGATTCTACTGCCTTGCAAGATCCGATGTATTCCTGGGGCGGGTTCCTCGCAGACAGTACTTCGGCCTTTGGTCCTATGCCTCCGATCTGATGAGTTATGGAGTCAACGTCGCGAAGGCGTCCCAGTATCATG
>JAJRAH010000151.1 GCA_028679985.1 Methanomassiliicoccales archaeon | reverse complement strand
TGTGCGTGTTCTCCTCCGAGGCGGCTTCCCCGTGTCCTTCCAAGGTCGAACTTGTCTCGTCGTCCGAGCTTGTCGACGAGGCCGTCGATATGCTGCCGTTCGTGGTTCTCGCAATGGATGGTAGCGGGACCGTCGTGCTGTTCAACAGGGCTGCCGAGTCGGCCACTGGATACTCGAAGGGGGAGATCCTCGGCGAGAATGCAGCGAAGTTCGTCGACGGCGGGTATCCCGGCTTCGAAAGGTTCACGGAAGCTCTGAAACTCGCTATCGACAGGAGGATCACGACCGTCGTCATCCCCATCCGGACCAAGGACGGAAACAAGCTATCTCTCTCATTCAAGACCAGATTCCTGTACGACAGTGCAGGAAACATCACTGCGGTGCTCGGTCTTGCTCACGATCCCCATGGATGGAATCGCCTGGAAGAGGAGGCCCTTAAGCTCGACAGGAATTTGGAATTGCTCGCCGAGAGCTCGGCCGACATAGTCGGCACGCTTCATCCGGCGGAGACCATCGACATGGAGCTCGGTCGTCTGATCCAGTCATTGTCGCTCGACTTCGGCATAATCAGGCTCAAGGGTCCCGAAAACCGGCCGTTCATGTTCTGCTCGGGATTGGACTTCAGGCTGGGGAGGGCGCTGCTCGAGTGCGAAATAAGGGAGGGTGTCCCTCTGTACAAGTCCGCGGAGATCAATACCCCGTATGCATTCGAGAACCTGGAGATCATTCGCGAGAAGGTTCCCGGTCTCAGCGACATTTCGACTTTACTATGTCTTCCGATTAAATCGAGACAGGAGGTCCTCGGCTGCGGCATATTCGCCACGTCCGAGCTCAACAGGAACATCAGTCCGCTGCTTCCGATACTCCAACTCTTCTGCATTCAGGTGGCGACATCCTTCGGCAACGCCCGGTTGTCCGTGGAGCTTCTGAAGCGCAACGAGATGTTCCAGAGCCTCTATCAGACCTCACAGGCTGTGTCCGGAACCCTGGATCTCATGGAAGTCATTCGTCTCATTCTTCAGAAAGCGAAGGAGCTGGTCAGCGCCGAGAACTGCTATCTGTTCGAGCTCGACAAGGAGACGGGCAAGCTGCGATGCATGTCCGAGATATCGAAGTACTCCCAGTTTGTCGTCGGTTACGAGCTGAATCCCGGCGAGGGGATAACGGGTCTCGTCGCCGAGACAGGGCAGGGACTGCTGGTCGAGCACGCCGAGAATGACGACAGATCCAAGCTGGTGGAGGGCACGCCCGACGAGCCCAGTTCGCTGATCTCCGTCCCGCTGAAGATCGGAGAGGAGACCGTCGGGGTCATGACCCTGGAGAAGACGAGCGGGGTCCCATTCACGAAGGCCGAGTATCAGCTCATCGAGATGTTCTCTACGCAGGCCGCCATGGCCATCAGGAACGCGTACATCTTCAACAAGCAGAGGGAGTACGCTTCGACCCTCAGGATGTACAACGTGCTTCTGACCCACGACGTCGCGAACTTCAACGTTCCAATTCACGGGTTCCTCGAGATGTTGATGACCGATCCGAAGCTGGACGAGAGGGCAAGGCACTACGTACGAACGGCTCTGACCCAATCGGAGAACATATCGAATCTCATATCGGATGTCAGGAACCTATCGAGACTCAGATCCTGGGACGACGAGGTCGAGTTCGAACCCGTCGATATCATTCCACTCATCAACGATACGATAAAAGTCATGCGCGCCAGTCATGTCTACGGAGAGGTCGAGCTCAACTTCCAGCCTTCTGAGAGCAGCGCGTTCGTGTTCGCGGACCCCTTCGTGAAGGATGTTTTCCACAACCTCATCAGCAACGCCTGCAAATATGGCGGAGGCTGGGCGGAGGTGACATTGCAGCCGTTCGTGGAAGGCGAGAAGGACTATTGGCGCGTGGACGTCAAGGATGCCGGGAAGGGCATTCCCGAAGAGAGGAAGCCTGTCCTCTTCAAGAGGTTCGACCAGTTGGATCAAACGACCGGTCTGGAGGGCCACGGTCTCGGCCTGTCCGTTGTCAACGCCTTGTGCGACAGATACTGCGGGAGCGTGTGGGTCGAGGACCGCGTCCCCGGGGACCATGGGAAGGGCTCGGTATTCTCCGTGATCCTGCCAAGGGCAAACAAGGTTTAACTAATGGTAATCATAATATCTTCTGGAACGGGGGAATAGTATGGAAGGGTCGAAAAGGGTGGTTAGGCTCCTGATGGTGGAGGACAACGTAGAGCATTTGGACCTCTGCAAGGAGTACCTCCCGAAGGATCAGTTCATCATCGATGCAGCTCTGAGTTCCTCCGAGGCGTTGGAGAAGCTGAAGAGGAACAAGTACGATCTGGTGGTGCTGGATTATGCATTGCCCGACTTTGACGGCATCGAGCTCCTGAAGCGCATGAAGCCCTTGGGATTGAAAATTCCGATAATCTTCACGACCGCCTACGACGACGCGTACATAAGCTTCGAGGCGATGAAGGGCGGCGCCTGCGATTACATCGTCAAGACGTTCCACTACTACAAGACCCTGAAAGACAGGATCCTCGAGAATCTGGACCTGTGCAAGGTCGAGTGATCCGCTATTCTTGCCCGGCCGCTCCGCCTTTTTGCGATCACGATCTCTTAGCAGGATGATGCAAGGGTTATCTTCTCGAATCGATATTCCTCAGGCGGAGAATCGTTAAGATGGTCCGCGTGGTCGGTATCATGGGAAGTCCCAGGATAGGAGGCAACACCGACATCCTCCTGGATGCCGCTCTGGAAGGAGCAGGGGAAGCGGGGGGCGATGCGGAGAAGGTAATCCTGGAGAAACTGGATCTTAGGGGATGCCGCGAGTGTGAGAGCTGTTTCAAGACCGGAAGGTGCATCCTCAAGGACGACATGGAGCGCATCCACGGACTTCTGGATGAGGCGGACGTCCTGATCATGGCTTCCCCGATATTCTTCTCCGGTCTCACGGCCCAGATGAAGATGATGATAGACCGTTGTCAGTGCCTTTGGGCCGGGAATTTCCTTCTCGGCAAGCCGATCGGGGGCGGAAGGAGACGGGTCGGAGCGTTCCTCTCGGTCGGGGGAAGGGGAGATCTGAGTTTCAACGGTGCGAAATCGGTCGTGAGGGCCTTCTTCCTGACCATAAGCGTCGAGTATGCGGGCGAGCTTCTGGTTCCAGGGATCGAAGGAAAGGGCACGATCTCCGGACATCCGAGCGTCCTCAAAGAGGCGCGGGATCTCGGTGCGAGCCTGGTCGCCTTGGTGAAATGACGCCTTCGACCATTGATGCTGTTCCGCACGATAACATGCTTATGCCATCAAGTGGATGTAGTGGGAGACATGGTCGTTATCAGCGTTTCGTTGTCGTCGAAGGAACTCAAGGAGTTCGACGAGATATCGAAGGAGCTCGGCTTCAGCAGCAGGTCCGACGCAGTCCGCTCCGCGCTTGCCAAGTTCATATCCTCCAACCGCCTGGTGCTGGGTGCCGAGGGCGAGGGACATTACTTCGTCTCGATATCGTATCAGGAGAAGAAGAAGCACCAAGTCACCGAGATCATCCACAAGTACTCGGACGTGATAAAAAGCTCCCTGCACACCCACTTCGACGATAAGTGTGTCGAACAGATCATAATCGTCGGGGACTATGGCAAGGTGAAGTCCTTCACCGAGGAGCTTTCCTCGCAGAAGGATGTCCGATACTGCATATGCATTCTGTGA
>JAJRAH010000150.1 GCA_028679985.1 Methanomassiliicoccales archaeon | reverse complement strand
CCAGCTACTGCGACTATCCTTCCGACAAAGAGTATCCAGACTCGCCTGTCATAGCCCTTGAATGGGTCGATTGAGAGACGCATTTATGCCTTCCTCTTAACAAGAGACTTCGATGGCGACACGTCATGCAGTAAATAAGGCTTTTCGAGAGGGAGAGCGGTTTCCACTCAAGAATCAACTGGAGCGTCCTTTCTTGAGCCTTGAGAATCTCCCCTTCAGTTCCCCTTCCAGCTCCGCGAAGCGTTTCAGCAGCTCTTTCTGCTCCTGGCTCAGCTTCTCGGGAACAGTGATCTTCACGCGGACGTACTGGTCTCCGACACCGCCCCCGTTCACCGTTCCGAGGCCGCTCCTCCTCAGCCTGAAAACTGCATCGGCTTGAGTGCCAGGGGGGACCTTCAACTTCGCCTTCCCCTTCAGAGTGGGAACCTCGATTTCATCCCCAAGCGCTGCCTGAACGAAGGTGACCGGCATGTCCATCCATACGTCCGGCCCATCTCTCTTGAACGTCTCATGCTCTTTCAGGTGGATGGCCACGAACAAGTCTCCCGAAGGACCGCCGCCTGCATCGGCTTCACCTGCACCAGGGACCCGAAGATTCATTCCGTCCTCTATTCCCTTGGGGATGTCTATGCTGATCCTAGACGTCTTGTACGTCGTCCCACTACCCTTGCAGGCGGGACAAGGCTCGGTTGAGATCCTGCCCATTCCCCTGCATTTTGGACATGTCGTGATGGAGACGTACTGGCTGTATCCCCTTCGCTCCGACCTGCTGATCTGTCCCTTCCCTCCGCAAGAAGGGCATGTCGTCACCTTTCCATCTTTCGCGCCTGTTCCGTCGCAGTCCTCACACCTCACTGAGTGAGGTATCGAGACCTCCTTGGAGACTCCGGAGGCCGCTTCTTCGAGAGTGATTTCGATGTCGAACCTTGTCGACTGACCCTTTCTTGGGCGATGACTCTGCGAGGCCCCGTTTCGACGTCCGAAAATCATGTCGAATATGTTGTCCCCGAAGCCCGTCCCTCCGAAGCCAAAGGTACCGAAATCGGAGAATATGTCACGGAGATCACCAAAGTGACTGAAATCGCCCCAGTTGAAAGCACCCTCTCTGAACTGTCCACTCACACCCGTATGACCGTAGGTGTCGTAGAGCTTCTTCTTTTCAGAATCGGCCAAGACCTCGTAGGCCTCAGAAAGTTCCTTGAACTTCTCCTCAGCCGTCTTTCTGTCCAACTTCGAGACATCGGGGTGATACTGTCTTGCGAGCAGACGGTATGCCTTCTTTATCTCCTCCTCCGAGGCATTCCGTCCGACGCCCAGCACCTCGTAGTAGTCCCTCTTGGTCATCCGAGGTCATCCAGCCGATCACTCACTTGTCGTCTACGATGTGGAAGTCGGCGTCCATGTACCCTTTTCCATCGCCCTTCCCGCCTTCATCTCCGGGCTTGCTCTCCTGCTGCCCTTCACTCTTCTGCTGAGTTGCGCCTGTCTGATAGATCCTCGACGAAACCTGATACATTTCCTTCATCAGGGCGTCCATCTTCGTCTTTATCGCAGATGCATCATCACTGCCCATGACCCCTCGGAGCTCCTCGACGGCCTTGCGTATCTTCTCCTTCTCGTCACTGGTGACCTTGTCTCCGAGATCGGCGACCGTCTTCTCACTGGTGTAGATCAGAGTATCTGCCTGGTTGATCATCTCGACCTTCTCTTTCTGTTTCTTGTCTGCCTCGGCGAACTCCTCTGCCTCCGCGACCATTTTGCCTATTTCGTCCTTCGAAAGCTTCGTGCTTGCCGTAATCGTTATCCTCTGCTCCTTCCCCGTGCCGAGATCCTTCGCAGAAACGTTCAATATCCCATTCGCATCGATGTCGAACGTGACCTCGATTTGCGGGATACCCCTCGGCGATGGCGGGATTCCCATGAGATGGAACTTCCCCAAGGAGGTGTTGTAGGCCGCCATCTCCCTCTCTCCCTGGACGACATGTATTTCGACACTTGTCTGGTTATCCGCAGCAGTGGAGAATATCTGGCTCTTCCTCGTCGGGATGGTCGTGTTCCTCTCTATCAGGCGAGTCGCGATACCTCCAAGAGTCTCTATGCCGAGAGACAAGGGAGTCACGTCTAACAGCAGGACATCCTTGACCTCTCCTGACAGAACAGCTCCTTGGACGGCGGCGCCCATCGCGACGCATTCCATCGGATCAATTCCCCGCTGTATCTTCTTACCAACAATCTTCTCCACGAACCTATGCACGATCGGCATCCTCGTTGGTCCGCCGACAAGGATGACGCTGTCGATTTGATCAGCTGTGAGGTGGGCGTCGTTCATAGCCGTAAGGGTGGGTCCCCTGCAGCGTTCTACGACCGGCTCGACCAGCTCCTCGAGCTTCGATCTGGTTATAGTCATTGCGAGGTGCCTCGGTCCGGAAGAATCGGCCGTTATGAATGGAAGGTTGATGTCTGTTGACATGGTCGTCGAGAGTTCGATCTTCGCCTTCTCACATGCCTCGCGGACTCTCCACATAGCCATCTTATCATTGGTGAGGTCGATACCGTTATCCCTCTTGAAGCTCTCAGCGACGTACTTCATCAGCAGCTCATCCATGTCCGTTCCTCCAAGCTGAGTGTCGCCGTTCGTGGAAATCACCTCGAAAACGCCCTCACTGAAATCCATGATCGTCACATCCAGCGTTCCGCCTCCGAAGTCGAAGACCATTATCTTCTGCGACTTTCCGGACTTGTCGAGACCGTAGGCGAGGGCTGCCGCAGTCGGCTCGTTGACTATTCGAACGACCTCAAGCCCCGCGATCGCACCGGCATCCTTCGTTGCCTGCCTCTGATTGTCGTTGAAGTATGCTGGCACGGTTATGACTGCCTTCGTCACCTCTTGCCCCAGGTGTGCCTCTGCATCCCGCTTTATCTTCTGGAGAATGAAAGCAGAGATCTGTTGAGGGGTGTACTCTTTCCCGTGGACCTTTGCCTTATAGTCTGTGCCCATCTTCCTCTTTATCGCGGCTATCGTTCCCTCAGGGTTCGTGACCGCCTGTCTTCTGGCGGGCTCCCCGACTATGAGCTGCCCATCCTTCGTGAACGCCACATATGACGGGAAGGCCTTTCCGCCGAGGCTAGTGCCTTCGGCACTGGGTATAATCGTCGGTCGACCGGCCTCCATGACGGCGGCGGCTGAATTGCTTGTTCCCAGATCAATTCCGATTATTCTCGACATTGTTCTCACCTTCATCCGATTTCTTTGCTACCTTAACCTTTGAATGCCTCAGTACGCGAGAACCGAGGAAATAACCTTTCTGATAGACTTCTAGTATGTCATCGTCGTCCCCATTCCCGGTGCTCAGAGCTTCATGATACTGAGGGTCGAACTTACCATCCGACGAGATCTCCTTCAAGCCATAGCCCCTTAAGAGCGAAACCAGATTGCCGTGAACCTGACCGATCCCCACCTTGAGATCACCGAAGCCGCAGGAGACGCCGAGCGCGCGCTCGAGATCGTCCAATATTGGCAACAACTCATAAATCAGTCTCTCGCTAGATGCTTTCGCGAATTCCTCGCGCTCCCTTTGGGCGCGCTTCTTGTGGTTGTCGAATTCCGCTTGGATCCTCTTCGCAGCGTCGAGATACTCCTTTGCCAAGGAGACCTGACTATCCAGCTCCTTCCTGATCTCTGCGACCTCTTGCTTGAGCTTGGAGACCTCATCGGTTGGCTCGGTCTCGGCCGCGGTTCCTGTATTGACGTTGTTCCTAGCGGTGTCGTTCACGCATTCACCAGCCTTCAATCCGGCAAATCATATCGAGGTTTCTAGAATAGTATTGATAGAAAAGGTTTGTGGGGAGCGTCCTCCCTCATCTGCAATCAGGTTCAGTCCTCGTCTCCGTATCCTTCGCCGCCGCCCATTCCACCAGGTCCTCCGGCTCCGCCTGGACCGGGTCTCCCGCCCTTGGATGCGATGACATCATCGATTCTCAGTATCATGACAGCAGCGTCCGTCGCGGAGTTGATTGCCTGCTTGCCAACACGGAAGGGTTCGACAACGTCCTCTTTCAGCATGTCCACGACTTTGCCGGTGTAGACGTTCACTCCGGCGTGGGTCTTACCAGACTTGTGCGCCTTTCTCAGATCGATGAGTATGTCTATCGGGTCGAGGCCTGCGTTCTCGGCAAGTGCTGTCGGAATGACCTCCATTGCGCTGGCAAAGGCATCAATCGCGATCTGCTCCCTGCCGCCAACCGTGGCAGAATACTCTCTCAACCGCATGGCAAGCTCAACCGCCGTTGAACCTCCGCCGGTGATCATCTTGCCGTCCTCAATCGCGACGGCAACCACGCTCATCGCGTCATCGAGCGACCGCTCGATTTCGTCCACGACGTGCTCAGTTCCGCCTCTGATCAGGACCGACACCGCCTTAGGATTCTTGCACCCGGTGACGAAAGTCATCTCGTCCTCCTGGTATCTGCGCAGCTCCACGAGGGCGGCCTGTCCAAGATCCGCCTTCTCAAGCTCGCTCAGCTTGCTGACGATGTTTGCACCGGTAGCCTTGGAGAGCTTCTCCATATCGGACTTCTTCACTCTTCGAACGGCGTAGATTCCTTCCTTCTGCAGGAAATGCTGTGCGAGATCATCTATGCCCTTCTGGCAAAACACGACGTTCGCGCCCGATTTCTTGACCTTGTCCACCATATTTCGCAGCATGTTCTCCTCTTCGTTGAGGAAAGCTTGCAGCTGGGATGGGTCCCTGATTTCGATTTTCGCATCGATTTCGGTCTTCTTGATCTCGAGTGCGGCGTCTACGAGTGCGATCTTCGCGTTCTCGACCTTCTTGGGCATCGCGGGATGAACAGGCTCCTTGTCGATGATTATTCCCCTGATCATCTCGGTGTCGTCCATTGATCCGCCTTGCTTCTTGACAACCTGGATGTTATCGAGATCGACCGCCATCTTCCCGTCGACCTTCTCGGCAACCATAGTCACCGCTTCGACAGAAAGATCTGCCATGTGCTCCCTGGCTCCGCTCACTGCCTTGCTCATCATAGCAGTCATGGCGAGTTTCTTCAGAATCTGCCTGTCGTTGATCCCGACTGGCATTGCGTTCGCGTCAAGTATCTCCATGGCCTTGGCGGCTGCTAGTCGGTATCCACCGCTGATTATTGTCGGGTGAACGTTGGCGTCAACAAGATCGACTGCCTTCTTCAAAAGCTCGCCGGCCAACACGACCGCTGTCGTCGTGCCGTCTCCGCACTCTTCGTCCTGAGTCTTTGCAACTTCAACAAGCATCTTCGCCGCTGGGTGTTCGACATCCATTTCCTTCAAGATGGTAACGCCATCGTTAGTGATGACGACATCACCCATGCTGTCCACCAGCATCTTGTCCATACCCCTCGGACCAAGCGTGCTTCGAACAGAATCGGCGATGGCTCTTGCAGCCATGATGTTATTGTATTGTGCGTCCTTACCCCTGTCCCTCTTAGTGCCCTCTTTGAGGATCAGTATAGGTGTGTTTCCCATTGCCATTTGCTATACCTCCTATGTCATTAACCAAACTACACTTCTAGCACTGAAAGCTAGTAGGGTTTGAGATGTTTGTTCTTCTATATAAAAATAACTAACAATGACCAGCATGGGACTGAGGTAACGGCTAGTATTCCAGACACCGACTGGAAGCGAACCGAGCTCCATTCTGTCGATCGATGTTTGTAGCTTCGGGCGGCAGTGTCACCATGGGCGGCGATAATCAGGCGTTCATTCCGGCCGAGAAGGTGCAAGAGAGCGGTATTTCGTGACCCGAGGATATTCTCCGTACTTCTCGAGGAAACGACAGCTATTTGCGTTTCCATCACTCACGTGATGAGAAGTGATTTTATGTTCACTAACATATGTCCGTATCGGTCCTCTCCGTCGGTGGCAATTGCGGAATCTCGGGGATCGTGGGATTGGTCTGGATGGGAGAATTGGAGACTTGCCTTGCGCTGCTGTTCCGAAGAAAAGGGAAGAACATCCTAACAGAGAAGGAACTCGTCTTCTCCGCCTCTATGGACTTCCGTTGGTTTACGCCGAAGGAGGCCCAGAGGCTCCTCGAGCTCGGGATAAGACGGGGGCTTCTGGTCAAGACGGACGGTCTTGTGAAGCCGAACTTCGATTACAAGAGGATCGATATCCCTGCGACATACAGGCCGACCCAGAGCGCCATCTTGGACGAGCCGGAGGACGTTTCCCTCTTCGCCAGAATCCTTGATGCAATATCTGCGGCGTCGAAGTTGAAGAAAAGAGAGATCGTCGCTCGGATCAACAAGATTCAAGAACGGCTCGGAGTCGACATCGAGATTGCCGCATTGGCGATGGCTTCGGAGGTCGGGGCGAAGATGGAGGATCTCACAGAGGCTGTCAGAAAAGAGATCCTCAGCAGATGACTCATCCCTTCTTCATCTTCATCAGGTCGCCCAAGGTGAGCTCCTTGCCGCCTGTCGATTTCGATTCGGGTTTGATGACCGGAACCTTTTCCCTCAGGACAATGCCCAACTCCTTTTCGACCTTCTTGATGAGAACATCGTCCGGCCGGATATCTCCCCTTTCGAGCTTGTTTATCACGCTAGTCCTCTCATTCAGCTTCGCGGCGAGAGTCTCCTGCTTCCAGTCCCTCGCGGCCCTCGCGTCCCTGATGAGTCTCGGATAGTCGGCCACGAGCTCGTAAGTCTCCTCTTCGACGTAGACGTCCTTGGAACGCATTCTGCGCTGTCTCTGTTCGAGGCGCTCCGCGATTGCCGATTTCGTCGCGACCTCCTTCTTCGCGGTCTTCGAGACATCCCCGAACTTCATACAGTCTCTGCAGACTCGAAGCGCGGTTCCCTCGATGAGAATGGGCGTAGTTCGGTCCGCTTCCCTACCACAGAGTTCACAAATCATCAGAGGTCAGTTCCCTTTAATGCAGGTGGATTGATTTAAACATGACTCAACGTTGGTTTCTTCTCAGATCCGGAATCGTCATGAGCTTGAATATCAGAATCGATAGAAGTGAACGCCGTAGAATCATTCCTCCAGGTGACTAATTGATGCGAAAGAGTAAAATAGACCTGGCCTTTATATTGACGGAGGACGGTGCCTCTGTTGAAGGAACAGCAACTGGACGGGTTCATCACGGAGATGAAAGAGAAGATCGAGGTGCTGGAGCGCCGAAACAACGAGCTTCTAGAGGAGTCCCGGAGAGTCGAAGGGGAGAAGCGCTACATCGAAAGCGAGTTGTTCCGCCTTCAAAAGGAACTCAAAAGGATGAGGACGGAAATGGAACGACTGAAGTCTCCTCCTCTCATCATCGGGGTGATAAAGGACGTTCTGGCAGACGGTAGAGTCATCGTCAAGAGCTCGACCGGCCCTGATTTCATAGTTGGGACGTCGGAGTACGTCCCCCCGCAGGATCTCGTGGTCGGGGCACGTGTCGCGCTGAACAAGCAGACCTTGGCTGTGATGGGAGTCCTTCCTCCCTCACTGGATCCAATCGTCATAGGTGCGGAAATAATAGAAAAGCCCGCGGCCAATTACGGTGAAATCGGCGGGCTGGACGAACAGATAAGAGAGGTGAGAGAGGCGGTCGAGGACCCACTGCTCAGACCGGACCTCTACAAGAAGGTGGGAATTGAACCTCCCAAGGGCGTGCTGCTGGTCGGTCCTCCGGGCACGGGAAAGACCCTTCTCGCAAAGGCTGTTGCTCATCAGACGAGCGCGACATTCATAAGATTTGTCGGGTCCGAGCTTGTTCAGAAGTACATCGGGGAAGGCGCGAGGCTGGTGCGGGAGCTGTTCGAGCTGGCAAGAGAGAAAGCGCCGAGCATCGTTTTTATCGATGAGCTGGATTCTATCGGAGCCAAGAGGTTGGAGGTCGCGACTTCGGGGGACAGGGAGGTCCAAAGGACGCTGATGCAGCTCCT
>JAJRAH010000149.1 GCA_028679985.1 Methanomassiliicoccales archaeon | reverse complement strand
GTCTCTCCACTCTGAACATGCCGGTAGATCTTCTGCCAGATGTCGGGGATGACGTTCGCGCTCGCGAGTATGAGCCCGTCGGCTCCGCAAAGGAGTGCCGCGGTTCCTACCTCGTCGTAACCGCAAAGGATGTTGATCTTTGTCCTTATCTTCTCGAAGAGGGCGGTCATGTATGGCATGTCGCCGCTCGAGTCCTTGACCGCGATTACGTTGTTGAGTTGTGCCAGGCCTTCAGTCGTCCACCACTGCTGATGCACTCCTGCGCACTGAGGAATGTTGTACAGTATGATCGGCAGCCCGACCTCGTTAACTGCGTCGAAGTGCTCGTAGATCTCCTTCCACGTAGGGTTGAAGTAGTACGGTGTCACGACGAGCGCTGCCTTCGCACCCATGTCCATCGCTTTCTTCGTGAGGGCCACCGTGTTCTTCGTGCCGCTTGCACCAGTTCCTGCGATGACGGGCTTCCTCCCCGCGACTTGATCGATCACTATCTCGAGCGTCTTCATTCTCTCCTCGTCGGACAAGTAGACGAACTCACCAGTTGTCCCTGCAACCACGAATCCGTCCACGTCCTTGATTTGAAATTCAACGAGCTTCCTCAGGGTCTCCTCGTCCATCGACTCGTCCTTCTTGAACGGCGTCACTATCGCCGGGTATACGCCTTTCAGCCAGTCGACCCTCGGCATCTAGGACACCCCCTTGCCGAACGCCATGTCGATCGCATTGATCGTCGCGGCATAGAAGTTCTTGTAAAGGAGAGCTCTGTCGAGGGCATTCGGATGAACGAACGCCTTCGTCAGCATGACATGAGTGTCGATGATGCTGGCCGGTATGACTCCAGCCTGCACCTTGTCTGCGATCGCCTTCGCAATACCCGCCTGGGCCGGACCGTACATGATGTTCGCCTGCCTCAAGTTCTTGAGTTCGACAGTCGGAACTATGAGGCAACAGGGCTTTGCCGAGAGATTCGGCTCTAGAACGCTCGGCAGCGCCTCGTAACCCCTGCGGAGATATACCAACTGGCTCGCGAACGAGACGCCAACAGGTCCAGCTTTCTGCCCGGCGACCAGATCGATCGTGACCTTGTCGATCCCTGCTCCGGCCGAAGAGCTGCCTATGAGGATTCTCTGGGCGTTTATGTCGTTCTGGCCTATTCCTATGTCCTCGAATCTCTTGTCGATCGGCAGCTCGGGATTCTCGAAGGTCGGCTGCGACGGCGGCACTTTTCCGATCTTTTCGAGTTCGAGTCTTATTTCTTCCCTGTCTTCGTGCAGGATGACACCGCCCTCCTTCAGCGGGGCACGAGCCTTGCCCATGTCGATTCCCATGTACTTGAGTGCGATCTTGACCGGGACGGGGCCTCCGTACCTGCAGAATATGCGTGATAGTTTCTGGACAGTCAGCTGATGATTTCTAGCCGTCTCCACGTCCCCTGCCTGCATGGCCTTGAAGACCTTCTGCCAGACATCGGGATATACTTGGGCGCTGGCGAGGATCATGCCGCTGCATCCGCCCGCAAGGGCCGGGAGGACTACCTCATCATGACCGACGACAACGTCGATCATCCCGTGGACCTTCTCTAGCACTTCCATGGTGTATGTGAGGTTGCCCGAAGAATCCTTCAGACCCACAATGTTGTCGATTTCTGCCAGGTCCTCGATGACCCGGCGCGGCAAGTATCCCCCGACGGTCTGAGGTATGTTGTACATTATGACAGGGAGATCGCACTGCCTTGCTATCTGGTAGAAGTGCTCAAAGATACCCTTGTCTGAAGGGTGCAGAAAATACGGAGTAACAACGAGGCAAGCATCGGCCCCAGCGTCCTTGGCGTATTTCGTCAGGTCGATCACATGTTTCGTGCATGGATCTCCAGTTCCTGCGATGACGGGCTTCTTGCCATTGACCTCATCGATGCAGATGTCGTAGACCTTCTTTCTCTCTGCGAAGGTCATGTACTCGAATTCACCCGTAGTCCCGCACGGCACGAATCCGTTCACGTGGTCGAATGCACTCCTAATCAGCGATCGAAGAGCCTGTTCGTTGATCTCCTCGTTCTTGTCAAAAGGAGTCACAACGGCGGGGTACACCCCTTTGAGTCTGAACTTCTTGTTCATAAGCTCAACCTGTCGGCAGAATGGCAAGGATGCATATTAAACTAAGCGTGGCTTCCTCTGAACGAATAAGTCGGGTCCGTTTCGAGGGGGAGGGAACCCGCACGATAACTATCCTACAGCCCGCTTGGCCATCTTGAGTTCGCGATTCAAAGGATGTCCTTCTTCTGATCTCATCTTGCTTCTCTTCAGCGTCCCGATAGTGAAGGACATCTCAGCGATGATCTCTCAATCAATGAGACTGCATCCGGCGGGGCAACAGTTTTTCGGGGGAAGAGCTCATCATATCATACGGCAAAGGGATCGATTGTGAAATTTGCATCCTATGGCCAAGCTCGTCGCCTTTCGGCGGAAGAGATGGAACGCTACTCGCGCCAGATAGTCCTAGATGTGCTGGGGCCTCGAGGGCAGCGTAGTCTCATCGATGCGAAGGTCTGTCTTGTCGGACTAGGCGGTCTCGGCTCTCCAGCCGCAATGCAGTTGGCCGCGATGGGCATAGGGCATCTGCGCCTGGTCGATTGTGATGTGGTCGAACTGTCGAATCTGCACAGGCAGTACCTATACGGCACAAGTTCGATTGGATTCTCGAAGGCGGAGGCGGCAACTAGAAGACTGCGCGACCTGAACCCTGCCATCAATATCGAACCCAGGACGGTATCGGTCAATAGCAACACAGCCCTTGATGTGGTCGATGGAATGGATGTCGTCGTGGACGGTCTGGACCGCATCGCACCTCGCTACGCACTGAACAGAGCTTGTCTGCAGCTCGGCGTCCCCTATGTTTTCGGAGCCGCCATCATGACGTATGGGACCGTGAAGACGGTGATCCCCCGAAAGACTGCCTGCCTGGAGTGCTTCCAGGGTGGGCTTGATGACGAAAGGATCGAGAAGTGCGCTACTGTCGGCGTTCACCCCTCCGTCCTCGGGGTCGTATCGAGTGTTGAAGTCTCGGAGGCTGTGAGGATCGTCATTGGCGAGAAACCGCAACTGGCAGAGAAGCTATTCTTCTGCGACATCTGGGACATGAGGTTCGATGAGATCGAGATTACGAGGTCGGAGATATGCCCAGCATGCGGTTCGCGGCCCTCATCATCCCCAGTTTCGAGGGAAAAGCTCATTACCGACGTCTGCGCGAGAAGCGGTAAGAGGACTTTCCTTATCACACCCATGATGGACCTCGATCTCGATATGAGGGCCTTGTACGCCTTTCTGACTAAGAACGATCTGAGGATCGTTGTGAGGGGGGAGCTCGGGGCAACCTTCAAGCCCAGTCAACGTGGGAAGGCGAGCATCCTGAAGAGCGGCGTGATGGTTGTCGAGGGAGTGCGCGACGAGAAGGATGCTTTTGGAATGTACGAGAGGATTGTGGTCGATGGTTTGTCCATATCAATGGACAGGATTCGAGGGAAATAGACAGTTTGGACGCTCCCAGCAAGAGTTGATTGCTTGATCGACTGACCGGACTTCATCTTCCAATCCTTCGGAATCGGGAATAATCTTAACTGATGGATGTTCACTCATTTCTCATCAGGAGGTCACGGTATGAAGTTCGAGATACCTGAGTCGCTGAAAGCAGAGCACGAGGAGCTCTACGAGGAGCTTGCTGGTGCCATGAAGGCAGGAGGCAAGGTAGGGGACGCGGCAAAGAAGGTGGCTGAAATCTTGCACCCACATTTCGAAAGGGAGGAGGAGTTCGCGCTGCCACCTCTGGGCCTGCTTCAGGTTCTTGCGACAAAGAAGGTCGACGCGGAGATGAAGGAAGTACTTGAGATGACAAAAAGACTGAAAACCGAGCACGGCCGCATGCTCGAGGAGCATAAGGAGATAATCAAGGCACTCGAGAATCTGGCGAAGGTCGCGAAGAGAGAGAAGAAGATGGAATACGCCAGATTCGCTGAGAAGCTCAAGTTGCACGCCCTGAACGAGGAGGAAGTGTTGTATCCCGCCTCGCTGCTGATCGGCGAATACGTCGAGATAAGGACCGAATGGATGGAGTATGAGCATCACACCGCAGGATGCTGCTGAGGCGTCGAACGTTGGCTAGAACGTTCGCCCTGTCCTTGGCTTATGTGTGGTCAATCCGCTATCGGTGCCCGAATGATTGACAGGCTGCTCCTTTCAGAGATCTATCTAAGCGGGATATCCGAGGCGTCCGAAAACAATAAGAGCATTCTGCTCACCATCATGATTCTGAAGGACCGTGGAATGCTGGTTCAGAGCAGTCGCGCGGCTGGTCCAAGAAGCTGGCGGAAGTATGTGCTCTGGCGTTCTGGAAGGTTCGGGGAAGGAGTTGATGTCTCATGGAAGACCGGTTGAAAATCGGGAAGAAGGCAAGGGATTTTGTACTCAAGGATCACAGGAACGAGAATTTCAAGCTCTCTGACTTCGAGGGAAGAAGAATTCTACTTTCCTTTCATCCTCTAGCATGGACTCCTGTTTGCGCTAGGCAAATGAAGGCGCTCGATGAGAACAAGTCCGTCTTCGATTCGCTCAACACATTGGCAGTCGGATTGAGTGTCGACACTGTTCCATCAAAATTCGCATGGGCGAACAGCTTAGGCATCACGCAGACGCGGCTTCTTTCCGATTTTTGGCCGCATGGGAGAGTGTCGAAGATGTATGATCTGTTCCGCCAGGATGACGGTTTGAGTCAGAGAGCCAATGTGCTGATCGACGAGAATCGCACGATAAGGTTGGTCAAGATCTACGAAACGAGAGAGCTTCCGACGATTCAGGACGTGATTCGTTTCATACAGAACCTGAAGTGAGCGGGACTCAATCATGAGGTTAGATGTTTCAAGTCCGAATTCTGTCTGATGCAAGATTCAGGTCGGGTTCTTGAGTCTCTCCATTCGACACGTGAGAATAATGGTCTGGACGACAGGTCTGAAAAGATCTCAACGGTTGATTGATATCGATTATAGTCAAGAGTATTCAGAAAAATCAGAATAGTATAAATATTCGGGTGATGCTTACTGTCTTTAGGAGAGCATGCCAAGAACTCGAGACAAAGGCAAATGTGACCCTGGAAGCAACGAACTAGGCGATCTGAAGGTCGAGTCAATCGTGACCGTTGACGATAGAGGTCAGATGGTGCTTCCGAAGGAAGTCCGCAAGAAGTACGGCCTAGAACCTGGAGATAAGTTGGCCCTGGTGACGAGGGAGCGCGATGGCAAGGTGTGTTGTATTTACATGTTCAAAACTGAAGAGTTACTGAGCACCGCGAAGGAGAGGATGGGTCCGTTGCTCGATGATGTCGTGAAATCGAGATGAAATTATGACTCAGGGGATCAGAAAGACAACTGGTCAGCTCTCCCGAGCGGACAAGTGGAATCACTTCCAAGTCCGAGTCGGATATCGTCGTATGTATCATCGCGTCGAACCGGGACTCTATTCTCTTGGAGATCCTACTCCGGAGTCTCCGGTGTTCGTGACAGCCAATTACACTCTGAGCTTCGATGCTCTTCGCACAGCTCTGAGAGACCTTGATTCCTATATCCTCGTCCTCGATACGAAGGGCATCAACGTGTGGTGCGCAGCGGGCAAGGGAACATTTGGCACTGAGGAACTGATAAGTAGAATAGAGTCCACCGATCTGAAGAAGGTAGTCACTCATCGCAGATTAGTTCTGCCTCAGCTTGGGGCGCCAGGTGTGGCTGCACACGAGGTCAGAAAGAGAACTGGCTTTATCGTTGAATATGGTCCCATCCGAGCGGACGACTTGCTCGAGTACCTCAAGACGCATCAAGCCACGGAGGAGATGAGGCGTGTCCGATTCAATCTCAAAGATCGCGCCATCTTGGTGCCAGTGGAGGTCAAGAACAGCCTGCTATGGGCACTGCCCATTCCTATAATCCTATTCATCGTTTCAGGGATCTGGATGGCGCTTCTAGTGCTCACGATTTTCGTTGCTGGCGTTATTCTCTTTCCTCTTCTACTGCCGGTCTTGCCGACGAAACATTTTGCCTCGAAAGGAATAATACTCGGTGCTATCGCAGGCCTGCTGATATGGGCGGTCCGATTCGCGATTGACGATTGGTCTGTCGGGACAGTGTCCATCGTCAGTCTTCTGGCCTATGTGCTTCTCATAAGCCCGTGGGTCGGCTACATCTCATTGAATTTCACCGGAGCCAGCACATATACCTCTCGGACAGGGGTGAGAAGGGAGATCTTTCGCTTCATACCAATAATTGCAGTAATGTTCATATGTGGCCTGGTTCTTCTTGCATTGTCTAGTGTCGCTAGCAGTATGGGGTGGTAGGAATGGAGTCACTGCCGATGATAGAATTGGAGAACATTGAAACGACAGCGATAAACACCCTCAGGTTTCTGCCAGGAAAATGCGCAAATTGCGGCATGTGCGTCAACGTCTGTCCCCATGGAGTGTTTCGGTCTGGTGTGAAGAGGGTTGAGATAGTCCACGGTGAGGCGTGCATGGAGTGTGGCGCATGTCAGCGCAATTGTCCGGCTGATGCAATCAAAGTCGACAGCGGAGTGGGCTGTGCGGCAGCGATGATTAGCGCCGCCTTGAGAGGCAAGAAGGAAGTGAGCTGCGGACCCGAATGCTGTGACTGACGAGGGTGGAGAAGGGCTGCTGTACTCTGTGCCTGAACGAATCGAAGATATTGTTGTTCCATCCGGGGACTTGGTGGCTTTATCGAGTCCAGTCAACTGCTTTTCGCATGTGGCTCAGATCGATTCGGGTAGGTTTGCTTGTTCTGCCATTCTATCAAGTGAGAGACGAGAAGTCTGGTAGGAATCCTGACTGCACTACGAGTTTCGGCGAGAGGCGGTCCTTTCGGCACACGAGCACTTGAGCATCAGATCTGTACTGCGAACGAATCTGATTCAAGGGAGCGTCCTCCCTCAACTGAGAGTTATGGAAGTCATCGTCCTAAGAAGATTCAATCCATTCGGACTGAGAAAATGTCAGAGGGTCGAAAGTGGGCTCACCCGGATTCGAACCGGGGAACTTCGCCGTTCCGACCCCAATGCAGGGGATGTCAGGGCGACGTCATAACCACTAGACCATGAGCCCAACTGGATTTGCGGATATGTGTTAGTTCTCTATATCTTTTTCGCATGATGTTCTGGGCCAAACGGAGGCTGAGTTGACTATGCTGGCGGTTATATTTCCATCCCTATTGAGAGCAGCCGTCGCAGGAGTTTCCGAGAAACCTCTTTATCACAGGATTCCTTTCGCCCCAATATGGTAAAGCAAGTCCATGCAGCTCACATTCTCGTGAAAGAAGAAGCGAAGGCGAAGGATCTGTTGGTGAAGGTGAAGGCGGGCGAGAGCTTCTCGGAAATCGCCAAGAAGTTCTCTATTTGTCCCTCCGGAAAGAAGGGCGGGGACCTTGGTTGGTTCAGCCGCGGTCAGATGGTCCGCGAGTTCGAGAACGCGGCCTTCGACGGGGAGAAAGGCAACGTCGTCGGCCCGGTCAAGACGCAGTTCGGATGGCATTTGATCAAGGTGTTAGAGAAGAGATGAGGACGCTTCGATTATCGTCTGAGTCCCTCCCCGCAACCTATTAATCCTCGGCAGATATTAGGCCGATTGGGATGCCGATGCCAGAGATACTTCTGTTCACGAAACCCGGCTGTCAGAAATGCGATTACATCAAGGAGAAGATGCCGAAGGACATAGGCGTTCAGATTGTTGACATGTCGTCCGCCGAGGGGCTTGCCGAGGCGGCCTACTTCGAGATACTGAACAGGAACGCCCCGATCCTCGCGGTCGACGAGCAGCTCTTCGAGGGCGCGATCCCCATCCTCGAGAAGCTCAAGATGCTCCAACGGGGCAATGGCGAAAGTTGATTACTCTCCTATTCTTTCTTGAGTCAGAATGCTAGCTTTAGGCATAGAGGGTACCGCCCATACGATCGGGGTAGGGATAGTCGACGATTCGGCGAACATCTTGGCGAACGAAGTCGAGATGTACAAGCCCGAAAAGGGAGGAATCCATCCCCGGGAGGCGGCAAACCATCATGCGGAGAAGGTCGTCCCTCTGATCGAGAAGGCCCTCAAGGCGGCCAGAGTAGGATCGAAGGATCTGGACCTCGTCTGCTTCTCGCAGGGACCGGGCCTCGGTCCTTGCTTGAGGACTGCGGCGACGGCGGCGAGGGCTCTGTCATTGTCGCTAGAGATTCCCATCATCGGCGTCAATCACTGCATCGCCCACCTCGAGATTGGAGTGGCGAAGACGCCGTCGAGGGACCCAGTCCTCCTATATGCGTCCGGGGGCAACACGCAGGTCATCGCGTTCGCCAACGGCAGGTACAGGATATTCGGCGAGACGCTCGACATCGGCGTCGGAAACATGTTGGACAAGCTGGGAAGGGAGATCGGCATCGGCTACTACGCGGGGCCGAAGATCGAGAGATTGGCTCTCGAGGGCAAGAAGCTCCTCGAACTTCCTTACTCGGTCAAGGGCATGGACATGGCCTTCTCGGGCATAATGACTGCCGCATTGTATCTGAAGTCCAAGGGCGAGAGCCTCGAGGACATATGTTACTCCGTCCAGGAAACGTGCTTCGCGATGCTCACCGAGGTGACGGAGCGGGCGATGGCCCACGTCGAGAAGAGGGAGGTCCTGCTCGGCGGGGGAGTCGTCCAGAACAAGCGGCTGCGGGGGATGGTCGAGAGGATGGCGGAGGAGAGAGGTGCCGCGATGTACGTCCCCGAAGCGAAGCTCTGCATCGACAACGGCGCCATGATCGCCTGGACCGGCTTGGTCATGTATCGCTCCGGAATTAGGATGACTATCGGCGATACTCAGATACGACAGCGGTTCAGGACGGACGACGTCGACGTCACTTGGCGGAGATGATGGCCGCTTTCTTCTCTTTCTGATTTCCGAGAATCTCGTTCAATTTCCTGAGAAAATCGTCCTCTCTCCCCTTTGCGATCGTCGCCCCGCTGGCGATCGCGTGCCCGCCTCCCACGCCTCCCACGAATGCCGCTGCATCTCTGAGGCCGGTAGAGAGGTCTACCCCTTTCGCCAGTATATCGAATGTCGCTCTGGAGGAAATCCTCGTGCTCTCTCCGACAATGGAAAGTGCAATGGTCGGCTTGTCCTTGTGTCCAAGGTACTGCATCGTCAGCCCGCAGACCATCCCTGAAAGGCTGGGATTGTCGCTGTAGAAGTACTGAAGGTGGTCCATAGTCGACAGGCCCTTGCCTTCGATCTTCTGAAGCGAGGCGAGGACGCTCCTCTTGTATTCTTTCCTGAGTTTCGCGGCCTCTTCCATCGATCTCTGGTCTCTCAAGGCGAGGCCTAGACCGATTCCTTCGTGATCTGTCCTACCGCAAGCATTGAATAGCGAAGCTAGATCGGATGCCGAGACCTTCCATTCCGGGAAATAGTATCTTTCGGTCGTGAGTTCCTCGAGCGTGCTGAGTGAGCATCCCTGCTCCAGGAGCATCAGAGTGAGTATGGAGGCGAGCTTCCTCTTTGCGCTTTCATCAAGTTCCTCGAGGCTCGCGTCCTCGGTGACTCCGACCTCTGAGAGGAGCTTCTTCGCTCCGTTCTCATTGCCGCTCACGCCCACGATGTAAGGATCGATGGATGATGACAGCGACTGCTTGAGGGATCCATGCGGGAGAATCGAACCCTGTTGCACCTCGATGCTGTTCCTCCTTAACCCTTCCTGCAGGAGGTACGCGTTCACTCCGCTCAATCCGCGAATGTGCTGTCTGTCTCCGACGATTCCGCCGAACGCAATGGGCAAGAGGGACCAGTTGTCATCGCCCATTTTCGCGGCCAGAAGCATGCAGACCGCGCTTGCGGAGCATCCGGTCATACCATCGATGCCCCAAATATGAGGGGTGACGTAGATTACCTTCTCAGAGTCACCCTGCAGGGTGTGGTGGTCAAGGACGATGACACTTGAGTCCAAGGAAGCAAGTTCCTTCAGATAGCTGCTCCCCATGTCGGCCAATACAAGACACATCGGCTTTTCCGCGGCAAGCGATCTTATCACCTTTGCGTCAAAACTCTTTACTAAGGTGACCTGGAACCTCTTCCCCTTCCTCAACAGGGCATTGCAGATAACGCCGGCGGACGAAATGCCGTCGGCATCGTAGTGCGAAATAACCCTGATGTCCGAGTGCCTGTCTATCTCTGTCGCAGCGCTGGATATACGAGAAAGAAGATCCTTCGGGAGTTCTGCCGCTCCCTCCATTTCCCTCACTCTATCTGCAATTCTGCGGTCGACAGAGAGTATGTCCAAGCGTCGGGGAGAATGCCCATCCTCTTGTAGTATTTCACGAGGCGCCTGATTCTGGACTCGATGAGCTGCAGGTTCCGCTTCGTGGCGTTGTCCTTGGGGTTCTCCATCATGTGAGTGTCGACGTTCAGCGCTTTCCTCATCAGCGCCGTGAGGTCGTCCGGTATCTCCGGCGTGAGGTCGCTCTCCTTCATGATCTCCATGACGCTCATGCCCGTGGCAAGCCTCACGTTCGGAATAGCGTGCTCGTCCCTGAGAACGAGTCCGATCTTCGCCGCCGGGAACCCATCTTTCGCGAGCTTGATGACGAGCTTCTCTACCTCGTCTTTGCTCTGAGAGACCCATGCGGGATTCTCGCTGATCAAGGGTCGTCTAGACCCGGATTTTCCCTTTCGTCTGGCATGTATGCGAGCCATTTTCATCCTCCGTTCCTAAGATCACTACGCGGTGGCGAAGCGGGAGCCAATTCCCCTACTACTATATAAGAGTTGAGAGGTTCTAAGCCTTTTTCGCTCCCGCCTCTTCCCCCCTCGCCCAGCACAGTACTTCAGTGTATTCGTAGTCGGGGAACGCCAGGTCCGACGGCAGGGAATCGAACAACCTCCACTCCATCTCTCCCTTCCCCACCTTCTTGCCCAGCTTGCCAGTGAAGACGGCGCCTCCCGGGATTTCTTCCTTTGAGAGTGCGATGAACTCTCGTCCGACCTCCTCTACGAATTCCCTGGCGATGGCCTCATCGTCCGATTCGCCTAGCTTCACTTTTCCTCCGGGCATCTCCCATCCTCCTCGCTTCTCGTTGCGGATCATCAGGAACCTTCTGCCGACGAAGGCAATCGCGTAGACGAACCTCATTTCCTCTTCACCGCGATCATCGCATGATCTTTCTCAAAAGGCTCGAGAGGAATGACGTCCACAACCTTGAATCCCTGCTTTTTCAGGCTCGACTCCGCCTCGCTGAATACTCTTTCAGGAGCCTTCGTTACGTCCTCCGATCTCGCTTTGATGGCGATCATCCCGCTCTCCGCACCAAACGTACTCATGTTCTTGACTAGGATCGAGACCTGGTTCTTCTGAGCTACATCTTGGTAGACGGTCTCGATGTTCTCCACCATCGGTCTGTAATCCTCGGGTTTCGCAGCGTCAGCGAGAATAGGGACCATATTCCCTCTCTTCCCGCAAAGCGCGACGAGATCCCTGAAGGATCTAGGCGAGATCTCGACGCAATGGACGATTCCGCTCGTCACGATATCGGACAGGTGGCTCGCTGTCGTACCGCTGGCAGCTCCCAGATAGAGGACCCTGGTGTCTGAGGAGAAAGGGAAGTAACTGCCTCCGAGCTTGATGTAAGCGGCGAGCTTGCTCCTTCTCGGTATCCATTCTCTGTACTCCTCGTCCCCTTGCGAATAGAGCTTCTCTCCGTAGACCCTTGACCTAGGCACCATGTTCTTCGTGAAGAGTCTGTTTGAGTCGGTGAACACACCGCTGAATCTCGTCTCTGTGATTTCTATCTGTGAGCCCATTCGTCCATGACAGCGAGTAGTCGAACTTAAATTCTGCTATATCCTCCATTACCTGCGTGGCTGAGGAGGATCAGGGCAAGAAGATCGAGGAGCTCTCGAAGAGAATAGGTGAACTCGAGAGCTCGCTTCGGGATGTGACCAGGCCGTACTCGGAACTGGTCGGCCAGCTGGCACAGTTCCAGGATATTGTGCAGAAGTACTTTCGGCTCTTAGACTTGTATCAGAAGCACGGCGCCATTTCGATCGACGTCATTCTTCCGGAAGTGAAGGATCCGATCTCCAGAGAGATCATGAGAGCCATCATGGACAAACCTGGAATGAACATCTCGCAGATAACGGAGGAATTGAGAAGTAGAAAGGGAAGCGCCTCGAGGCGGATAGTCAGCTCCAGACTGGATGGACTGGTAGAGAAGGGTTTACTAGTCGAGGAGGCAGGCAAAAAATCCAAGTCATATCGGATTTCCGAGGCTGTGATCAAGAAGTGGTCACAAGTGCTCGGATTGTCGAAGTAGAGTGAACAACAATGTTCCTTCTAGCCGGAAACGCTAGGAGGAACATGAAGGAATGAAGAAGGACGCGGTGGGGCTGTTCCGCCTGATTCGGGGCGGAAGGGACGATAACGAAAAGGAAAAAGAAGCAGCAAGAGCGAATCTGTACGTGATTGGGATGATAAGGTAGGGAGGTGTGAGATATGCCAAGTGATGATATACCGGATGCGCGTAAGTTGAAGGAGATGTTCAAGGTGCTTTCAGACAGCGTGCCTGAGCTCCTTGGGAACGTGACGAAGGTCCTCTACGAAGGGAAGAGCGGAGAGGAGTTTGGGAAGGCGGTCGCCGGATTCTACCAGGCCATGATCTCAGCGGGAATGAGCAAGGAACAGGCCTTCGCGCTGACAAAGGAGTACATGTCGAACCTCAGCATCGGAGGTCTCCTGAAAGGGATAACCCACGGAGCAACCGCAGGACGCGGCGAAGAAAGTGAGACCGAGAAATAGGTGAGCGAGAAGACACAGGGAGAGATGGAAGAGGAAGCAGATGAACAGTGAAGGGCAGTCTGAGAAAGGAGGGGCGGGACCGGTGATGCTGGCGGTTGCTGCCAGCGCTTCCCCTCTGATCCTCCGTCTCTTCTTTTCATATCTGAGGGCGAAAAGGAGAGCGAACGTTGCTGGCAAGAGATTCTTCGAGGCGATGGTCGAGGGAGGGGTTCCGAGGGACGAAGCGAGGGAGCTTGCCGACGAGTACTCCTCATCGATAAGCCTTCGCAGAATCATCAAGGACTTCGGCTTCGTTGGGATGGCAGGAAGACTGATGAGACAATCCTGATTCCTGCCATGAGCATGTCATCGAAATTCGCTTGGACGCCGAGGAATTCGCCGTGATTTCTCGGCAGGTGTTTTCCTCTATCGGGACGTGATTTTCATCTTTCTCCTGAGTCTAGTCAGCGTTGCCTGAACCGTCGGGCTCTCGTTTCTGGATAAAGATATAAGGGCCTGATTACGTTCTCTCGGCGATGCGCGAGATATTGGAGAAGATCTCGAAGCGAGTCAGCGACACAGTCTGTGCGCTTCCCCAGTCCTTCAAGAAAGGAGAGGAGATTCGCATGGGGGCGGACGGCACACCGACCTGCCGAATCGACAAACTCGCAGAGGATTTGGTGCTGAAGTGCCTCGAGGAGATGGAACTGCCATGGAACGTCCTGAGCGAGGAGGTTGGTTTCGTAGATCGGGGCGGAGAGAAGACTTTGGTCGTAGACCCTATCGATGGCACGCACAACGCCTTGCTAGGCATTCCGTTCTATAGCGTGTCTCTTGCGCTGGGAGCTTCCTCCATGTCCGATGTGGAGGCGGGATTGGTGAAGAATCTTGTTACGAACGAGGTCTTCTACTCAGAAAAGGGAAAAGGCGCTTTTCGGGACGGCACCAAGCTTCGCGTCCGCGACTTCGTTCCGGACGAATCTGCATTCCTTGTCTACATCGGAAAATACGCCCATTCTGATAGCATGCGTGTCGCAAGGACTTCTGCCAGGACAAGATCTCTCGGCTGCGCATCCCTCGAGATGTGCATGGTCGCCGAGGGCAAGCTCGACGCATATTACATGAACTGCGAAGTGCATGAGAAGTCTATAAGGATCGTCGACATAGCCGCCAGCGCCCTGATCCTTAGGGAGGCTGGGGGAAGACTCGTCGACCTGAAGGGGAGGGACCTGGACATGCCTTTCGACCTGAATGCAAGGAGCAACTTCCTGGCATTCGGGGACCCAGAGGTCAAGAAGGTGGTACTTTGAGGTTCGGGATCACGGCGAACGTTGACGTTCCGGACGCCATGAACATCTGCAATAGGGTTCTGAAAGCGCTTGAGGGCCACGAGGTCTTTCTCGAAACTGGATTGGCGAAGAAGCTCGGCATGAAGGGCAAGCATGTTCACGAAATGGACGTCGACGTCCTCATCACCATCGGGGGGGACGGGACTATACTCAGATCCCTCCAGCGCAACCAGGCCCCTATCTTCGGCATCAACGCCGGGGTGCTGGGATTTCTAACCGAGATTCCTGCCAAGGACATCGACACCGGCATTCAGAGAGTGATAAGGGGCGACTATGTCATCGACGAGCGACTGAAGCTTAAGACGACCGTAGGCGGGAAGAGGCTCTACGACTCAGTGAACGAGACGGTAGTTCACACGGCCAACATCGCCAAGATTCGCCAGTTCCAGGTCCACGTGGACGACCAGATGGTCATGGATGTAAGGGCCGACGGGATCATCGTCGCGACCCCGACCGGATCTACCTGCTATGCCATGAGCGTAGGCGCGCCGATCATCGACCCTCGGGTCGACGCCGTCGTCATTGCTCCGATGGCTCCGTTCAAGTTCGCCGCGAAGCCGATCGTGGTTCCGGCGACGAGCAACATAAAGCTCAAACTCGAAAGGCCCAAGCCTTGCGTGGTCGTCGTCGACGGACAGGAAATGCATAAGATGAGTGGGAACGAGATGGTCGAGCTCACAGTCTCCGAGAACAGGGGGCGCTTCATAAGCTTCGGAAGGGACTTCTACGCGAGACTGAGAGACAAGCTCATGGGCTCCTTATGACGGAAGGGAAGCGCAGGAAGATTTGGGGGATCGAGCAGGATGTCCTCGACATGATCAATGAGGCAGCTAAGGACACCTACCCCGACGAATTCCTTGCGACGCTGAGGGCGGAGAAGGGCATCGTGACCGAGATACTGCTGCTTCCTGGCACGTTGTCCGGAGAGCATTCCGGCACTTTCCATCTGCACATGCTGCCGATCGATCTCAGCGTAGTAGGGACGGTGCACTCTCATCCTTCTTTCAGCAACATGCCGTCCGAGGCGGACATCTCTCTCTTCGGTCGATTCGGTAACACGCATATCATCACGTGCATACCGTTTGACAAGAGAAGCTGGAAGGCTTACGATTACAACGGCGACGAAATCGAGCTGGAAGTCGTCTAGAGAACCTTGCTCCCGGGGGCTACGTTACCTCGGGCAAGAGCGCCAGGACCGATGACCGCGTCCTCCCAGATGATCGTTCCGGAGTCCAGCATGCTGTTGATTCCTGTCTTGACGTTGTCTCCCATTATGACCCCGAGCTTTCTCCTCTCGGAATCGATCGTTTTCCCCCCGAATGAGACCTTCACGGTCTTGCCGTCGAACCTCAGGTTCGCCACCTTCGTCCCAGCCCCGAGATTGCATCTTTCCCCTATGATGCTGTCCCCCACGTAGTTGTGGTGGGGGACGTGAGAACCGCTCATGATTATCGAGTTCTTCACCTCCACCGCGTTCCCGATCCTGCACTTCGGGCCCAAGCAGGTGGACGGGCGGATGTAGCAGTTCGGACCGACGTCACAGCTCTCGGAGATGTACACAGGTCCTTCTATGTAGCTCCCGCTGCGCACCCTAGCTCCCTTCTCGATTACGACTTCACCTATGATGTGGGTGCCATCCTCAACCGTTCCTTCGATCCTTCCTTTCATCCGGGACATGAGTATCTCGTTCGCTTTGAGCAGGTCCCATGGTCTGCCGACATCTATCCAGTCCCCTTTCAGTTTGTGCACTAGGATCTCTTCGGACCTGGCCATGCGGTTCAGCGTGTCCGTAATCTCGTATTCTCCACGCGGAGATTTGTCGGTCAGCCTGATCTCCTTGAATATCCCCTGATCGAAGACGAAAATGCCGGCGTTGATGAGATCGGTCGGCGGTGTCTGGGGCTTCTCGATGATCCTTTTCAGCTTCCCTCCGGTGATCTCGGCCACGCCGAATCTCCTAGGGTCTTTGACAGTCACCGTCCCCATCACGGTAGACTTCTTCCTTTCGTAGACAGCGAGCATCTCCTTGGCGTCAGATTCCGTGATGACGACGTCTCCGTTCACGCAGATGAAAGGGCCAGTAATCGTCTTTTCCGCCACGCCTATGGCGTGCGCGGTCCCCATCCGTTCCCTCTGCTCCAAGTAATGGATCTTGATGCCTTCTCTGGAACCATCGCCGTAGTACTCCTTGATTCTGTTGGCCTTCCATCCCACAAGCAGCACTATGTCCTTCACTCCAGCCGAAGACAGAGCGTGGAAGACATGGCTTAGGAAAGGCTTTCCCGCCACTACCAAGAGCGGCTTGGGTATGTTCGAGGTCAGAGGCCGGAGTCTCGTACCCTCTCCGGCCGCCAGCACAAGCGCCTTCATCGCAGACACGTCCTTACAACCGAACCATATATCTCTTTCAGCCTTTTCAATTCCCCTTCCGATCTCGCCTCGGCTGTCACGCGCAACTTTGGCTCCGTTCCTGACACTCTGATCAGGAACCATCCATCCGCGTAGTCAGCTCGGAACCCGTCGATGGTGAGAAGCCGGTCACATTTCACGCCCTCCATCTCTTTGGCGAGTCCAGCCTCCAGGACCTTCCTCCCTGAAGGATCGAACGAGTAGGATTCCCTTGACGAGGGATATGACTGGAGGACATCCACGATCTCGGAAAGCGGCCCGCTTCCGGCCATCTTGGCAAGCAGCGCTCCGGCGTAGATGCCATCGGGGCAATAGGTCTCCTTTGAAAAGATGAACGTCCCCGAAGGTTCTCCGCCGTACTCGAGCTTCGACCTCTTCAGGGCTTCAGAAACGTACACGTCGCCGACACGGCAGCGGACCACGGGTCCTTCCACGATGTCGTCCAGGACCATGGACGCGTCGATCGGAGCCACCATGCCCTTGGCTCCGTATCTGGAGGCGAAAAGGGCTAGGAGTCTGTCGCCGCTGACGAATCTACCCCGCTCGTCGACAGCGACCATTCTATCGCCATCCCCGTCATGAGCAATGCCAACATCCGCTCCCCTTCTCAATACGGCATCCTTCAAGTCCTTGAGCTGGTCCTCGGTCGGCTCAGGGGATCTGCCTGGAAAGAACCCGTCTGGATGGGAGTTGATCGCAAAGACCTCGCAACCGAGTCTGCTCAACAGCGTGGGGGTCACGACCGATGCGGCCCCGCATCCGCAGTCGACCACGACCCTGCAATTGAACGTTCCAAGCGATTTGAGTATCGATTCGATGTGACTCTCGATCGCTCCCAGGTGTTCGAATGCCTTTCCCACGCCTCTCCAGTCGGGTCTGGAGAATTCCTTCCGGGAGATGAGTCCCTCGACATGGTTCATCTGCTTCGTATCGAATGCCGATCCGTCCGGGTTCCACATCTTCACCCCGTTGTACTCGGGGGGGTTGTGAGAAGCTGTGACCATCAAGCCGCATCCGAAGGCGGTCGCAGCTCTTGCCAGCGTCGGAGTCGGCAGCATCCCGGCCGAGTAGACGTCAGATCCGGCCGAAGTAATCCCAGCGACGAGCGCCTGGGATATCATGTCCCCGCTTGTTCGGGTGTCCTTGCCGAGGATAACCCGGTCGTAAGCGGTGCCGACCGCCGACCCGATCTCCGACGCGAGGTCTATCGTGAGATCCCTGCCGACGATCCCTCTTATACCCGACGAACCGAACAGCGACATATCTACCAGATGAATCTGGAAGAAAGATTGACGCAGATAAACCTTTTCAATTCCTGCCTCGTTCAACGCGCCTTCTTGATCTTTTCGTTAGCCAGCGTGCATCCATATCACTGGTCGAGGCTCACTTCGTGCGTCGAGTTTTTAAAGGACGAGGAAGCTGGATAGGGAGCATTATAGGAAAAATTTTATATATGGGTAAAATGCATTACTTACTGGGTCGTATGGCCAACATATGGCCCTCAAGGACAGGAGGGAAGTATAGATGGTAATGGAGCAAATTAGTCTGGACAAAGCAAAGGATATTGCTAAGAAGAAGGGCTTGAAGCCCGGACGTGTCAAGGGAACAAACGGTGTCCAGTTCACAAAGGGAAGCAATGCCCGCC
>JAJRAH010000148.1 GCA_028679985.1 Methanomassiliicoccales archaeon | reverse complement strand
TGCGCCGTGGTCCTCCCGGCCGGCAACGTCGCCGCCGGAAAGCTCGCCCAGGCTGTTTTCTTCGGAGCGAAGGTGATCGCGATCGACGGCAATTTCGATGATGCCCTCAGGATCGTCCGGGAACTCGCTGCCGAGCGGTACCTTTACCTGCTGAACTCGATAAACCCCTTTAGGCCGGAAGGCCAGAAGACGGTCGGGTTCGAGATAATCGACCAGCTGGACTTTGATGTCCCTGACCGTATCGTGCTGCCGGTCGGCAACGCCGGCAACATATGGTCCGTGTACAAGGCCTTGACCGAACTTGCAGACATCGGTTGGATCGACAGGATGCCGAAGCTCGTCGGTGTCCAGTCCAGCGGATCAAAGCCGATCGTCGATGCGTTCAAAGCGGGAAGGAGAGATTTCTCCCCGGTCGAGAAGCCGGAGACTGTCGCGACCGCGATAAGGATCGGGAATCCGGTGAGCGGAAAGAAGGCGCTTGCCGCCATCTACGGTACTGGAGGCTGCGCGGTCGAGGTGTCCGACGGGGAAATACTCGACGCCCAGAAGATCCTAGGCAGGGCCGAGGGCATCGGGGTCGAGCCGGCCAGCGCGGCATCCGTCGCCGGATTGATCAAACTTGCTCAAACCGGATCGATCGGCAGGGAAGAGAGAGTGGTCTGCATCTGCACCGGAAACGTCCTCAAAGACCCAGATATCGTGCTCAAGTCCTTCGGGAAGATACGGCCAGTCGCGGCGGATTTCGAGTCGGTGAAGAGGGTCGTCGCACCCCATGATTGAGAGCCACAGGGCAAATGATATTTATTCGACCGGACTATATTGCGGCGGGAATATATCGATGAGTTCAGGGGAGAGCAGGACGAAGTACAAGACCTACGTCCAGGGCTTCGACGAGAACATGGGGGGCGGCATACCTCAGGGTCATATAGTCCTGCTAGCCGGGGAAGCGGGCACGATGAAGTCCTCGCTTGCCTACTACATGCTTTTCATGAACGGGAAGAAGGATGGCGTGAACGGGCTCTACATCTCGCTCGAACAAAGCAAGCGCAGCCTGTTGCGTCAGATGGAGAACATGGGGTTCCGAGGGGAGTCGCTTGGAAGAGTGGAGATACTGGACGTAGGGGAGATGAGGAAGAACGCGGAGGGCCCGGGATGGCTGGACACCTTCAGATTCGCGGTGTCCGAAACCAAGAGGAGGATGAATTACGAGCTCCTGGTGATAGATTCCCTCGGCGCTCTGGAGCTTATCTCGAACTTCAACAGGCCGAGAGAGGACATGTTCCGTCTGTTCGAGTGGCTTCGGTCGCTGGACATAACGACTCTGATAGTCTCTGAGATGCCGGTCGGGCCATACACTTCCTACGGCTCGCATGACGCCGACTTCCTTGCGGACGGAATCATACACCTTCGGATGGTGGAGGACAGCGAGAGCGAGGTGCATCGCAGGATCCGATGCGTGAAGATGAGGGAGACCGACCACGCTACATGCTACTTCTCTTTCTTCAAGAAGGACAGCAGCTTCTGCGTGACCAGGGCGATAACGGACTTCTAGTAGTCCGTCAGCTTGCGCTGTCCGTCCTCGAGCGAGACGGATTCTTCGTACTGCTTCTCTTTCCTTCTGGTGCGAACGGATGCATCCCCGACCTGGACCTTGATGTTCTTTGCCAACGCCTCTCCGATTTTCGGGAGTCTAGCAAGCACGGTCTCTTCTGCGATCCTGATGTCATCGAGAGTCTTGAAGCCGCGATCGAACAGTATCCTGGCACGGACCCTGCCGACTCCTCTCAGCTTCACCAGGTCCAAGAGTTCCCTCCTAACACCATATCTCACCCTGGTCATCATCTCCGTCAGCTGGGGATACGCGTTCTTGTTGAAGATGTTCGACATTTCCCTCATCGAGTAGAGAAGCCACTCTCCGACCTCCACCTTGTTCCTCAGATCTCCCGGCCCCATGCTGTATCTCTTGAGTAACTCGTCCTCTTCGAACTCGCCGATCCATTCCTCCAAAGCACATGCTGTCTTGAGCTCCGAGAGAAAGAATTCGTACTCGGTCAGATCCTCAGGCGCAGGAAGGAGCAGTTCCTCGCTCCTCCGCATGTATATCTCCTCCATGACCTCGAACTCTCCCCTTCTCAGGTACATGTTGAGCATGTCTGGAGTCGAGCAGACGGCATGAAGCAGACCGAAGGAAGAGGACTCATCCTTGTACGCGTTCAGCGCATCCCTCAGACGGATCGCGGACAGCGGGTCGACGTAAAGGTCAGAGACCCTCTTCCCGAAGAATGTCGCCCGCAGCCCCCCGTTCGAAGAAACCATCCCCTCCTTCTCGAGGAACTCCAGGACGCTGTCGGCCGCACCCTCGAGCCCGACGGTGCTCGTCTGGTGGGCGAAGAAGGTGGAATCGAAGAAGTCCATCAACGATTCTCTCGAATTCGCCGTCCCTGTCGCTATGGTCGCAAGGACATGGCTCCTGAGGACAGGCTCGCTTCCGAGCTTCGAGAATATCTCCTCGGTCTCGTTGAGGAGGTAGTTCTCCATCAGGAACTGCC
>JAJRAH010000147.1 GCA_028679985.1 Methanomassiliicoccales archaeon | reverse complement strand
TCCGCGGAGGATGCAGGCCTGATCACCTCGCTCATCGTTGATGCCGGCCATACCGAGCTTCCCCCGAACACCACGACCTGCCTCGGCATCGGACCGGCTCCGGAGGAATTGCTGGATCGGGTTACGGGGCACCTGGGGTTGATGTGAGTGAAGAGCCAGGTGCGTGTCGTCGGGATCGACGATTCTCCTTTTGCATTCAAGGACGGAAAGGTGCTTGTCGTCGGCGTGGTCATGCGGCTTCCCAACTACGTCGAGGGCGTGATGAGGACGGCGTGCACCATCGACGGGACGGACGCCAATGACGCTGTCGGGAAGATGATCTCGAATTCCAGATTCTTCGAGCAGCTCAGGCTCGTTATGATCGACGGTATCGCTCTGGGCGGGTTCAACGTGGTCGATATCGCAAGAATGCATCAAGAGATTGGAATACCTTGCGCAACAGTCACTAGGGATCGACCCGACATGGAGAAGATCGGCAAAGCACTAAGAGCCCACTTCCCCGACTGGATGGACAGGCTCGAGATTATCCGCAAGCAGGAACTGACCATGGTTCCGACCGCGCACAAGCCGATCTACGTGTCCGTCGCCGGAATCGACGTCGAAGAGGCGTCTAGGATCATGCGGGAGTGTACCGTGCGAGGGAACATCCCCGAGCCGATTCGGGTAGCTCATCTGATATCGAGCGCGATGGTCAAGGGGGAGTCGAGAGGCAGGGTCTAGGTCCTACCCTTGAGATACTCCTTCATGGCGTTGAATAGGTCTGCGTTCCCGAGGTCTATGTCCTCGATGGTGATCTCGGTGTTGCGCGATCCCAGCGGAGCGAAGTTCACGGCGAGCTTCTTACCGTCCACAACCAATCGTGTACCTCCGTCGTCCGGGAACTTCGTGAATCTCTCCCCACGGCTCTCGAGGAAATCCGTCATCACCTTCTCCATGTAGAGAGGGTCCTTGCGGTAGAAGCGCTTCTCCATCGAGAGGAACTTATCTCTGTACTTCGAGTTGTAGGTCATGACGCCCAGCAGGACGAAGAGGAGACCTCCCACGATTCCGAAGGTCAAAGGGTTCTCCGGGGTGAGACCCTCGAAGAGAGCGATCATCGCGACAGCGAAGACAGCGACGACGGAAATGTAGATCATCCCGACGAAGCTCGTTACGATCTTCAAAGGCATGTTGTTCGGTGACCAGCACTCGAAGTGGAGGGCGTGCATCTTCCTCGCCGGTAGAAGGGTCAGAACCGCGATAGCGATAGCGACGATGAAGAACAGATCGAACAGCTCCCGGAAGATCACGTACGAGAAAAGCATCAGCGCGAGAGCAATCGGCACGACGATCGCCAACATGAACTCGACCAAGTTCTGCGCGCGCTCAAGCTCATATGCAGGATCTTCAGCAGGTATGCCCATCGCCCCATCCCTTGGACGTTATAATGCCGTTTCACTATTAAATGGATTTCGCTGGCAGGAATCGATACCGCTATCATCCCCCTGCTCGACCCTGTCAGAATCGCTTGGCATCCCTTTCCGGGACGCTCCCGCGGTCGAAGGAGTCTTTTAATATTGGCGGTGTGTAACTCCCTATCTGAAGGCAACTTGGCAACCCTCAATGCTTATATATGACAAGCGTAATAGGGAGCCCGCTTCTCATAAAGAGGTGAAATATTGGCACGAGGTCTTTACACTGCCAGAAAGCTCGAGAACGACCGGCAGAAGTTCCGATGGAGCGACAGGACTTACAAGAAGAGAGTCCTGAAACTCAAGGAGAAATCCGATCCCTTGGAGGGTGCACCTCAGGGCAGAGGAATAGTCCTTGAGAAGGTCGGTATCGAGGCTAAGCAGCCCAACTCAGCGATCAGGAAATGCGTCAAGGTTCAGCTCATCAAGAACGGCCGTCAGATCACGGCGTTTGCGGTCGGCGACGGTGCCATCAACTTCATCGACGAGCACGACGAGGTGCTCGTGGAGGGCATCGGAGGAAGGATGGGGCGTTCCTACGGCGACATTCCAGGTGTTCGATATAAGGTCATTCAAGTCAACAATGTCTCTCTGAACGAGCTCGTCAGAGGAAGGAAGGAGAAGCCGGTGAGGTGAAGGAAATGGCTGAAGGGGTTCAGACTCAGCTCGGTCAGGTCCTGCTTTTCGGCAAGTACGAGATGACAGGCATCGCCATAAGGGACGGCGGCCTGGCGAAGTACATGGATCTCACTCCGACGGCCGTCCCGCACTCGGGCGGCAAGCACGCGAACCGCTGGTTCGGTAAGGCCAAGATGAGCATCGTGGAGAGACTGATCAACAACATGATGAGGACTGAGGATTTCACCGGCAAGAAACTGAAGGCCTACAGTGCGGTCAAGGAGGCCTTCAACATAATATCTGAGAAGGCGAAGAAGAATCCGGTCCAGGTGCTCGTGGAGGCCATCGAGAACTCCGCTCCCAGAGAGGAGATAACGAGGCTTCAGTTCGGCGGAATCTCAGTCCCGAAGGCGGTCGATATCTCCCCGTCAAGAAGGCTGGACATCGCGCTCAGGAACTTGACCAAAGGTGCGATCCAGGCCAGTTTCAAGGGCAAGAAGTCGATCGAAGAATGCCTAGCCGATGAGCTCTTGCTCGCTTCGAAAGGCGACATGAACAGCTTCTCTGTCGCCAAGAAGGAGGAGCTCGAGCGCGTGGCTTCCTCTGCGAGGTAAGCGAGTCCGCGGTGGTCGTTATGGGACGCAAGGAAGACAATATTGCCAAGGCTCAGTCATTGATGCTCGATCCAGTTCACATCAGGAACATCGGGACAGCAGCGCACATCGATCACGGCAAGACGACGATGAGCGACAACCTGATCGCTGGCGCAGGAATGATGTCGGAAGAACTGGCCGGAAAGCAGTTGCTCCTTGATTATGATGAGCAGGAGCAGGCTCGAGGCATCACGATCAACGCTGCCAACGCATCGATGGTCCACACTTTTCAGGGTCATGAGTACCTGATCAACCTGATCGATACTCCCGGGCATGTGGACTTCGGTGGAGACGTCACAAGGGCGATGAGAGCCCTTGACGGAGTCATCATCCTCGTCTGCGCGGTCGAGGGGGTCATGCCCCAGACAGAGACGGTCGTGAGGCAGGCTCTGAAGGAGCGCGTCAGGCCCGTACTCTTCATCAACAAGGTGGACCGACTGATCAACGAGCTGAAGGTCACACCAGAACAGATGCAGCAGAAGTTCGTGACGATAATCACCGAGATAAACAAGAGGATAGCAACTCAGCTCCCGGCCCCATTGAACAAGGAGTGGCAGCTGAAGGTCGAAGAAGGAAGCGTTGCTTTCGGCTCAGCCTTCAACAACTGGGCGATATCGGTCCCATTCATGAAGAAGAACAAGATCACTTTCAACGACATCTACAATTATTGCAAGAACAACGACCAGAAGACGCTAGCGAAGAAGTCGCCTCTACATGAGGTACTCCTAGATACCGTCATTCATCACGTGCCGAACCCACTGATCGCTCAGAAGACCCGTATTCCGATCATATGGAAGGGGGATCACGAGTCGGTGATCGGCAAGGCGATGCTGGCCTGTGACCCTAATGGTCCGACAGCATTCATGGTCACAAAGATCATCATGGATCCCCACGCCGGTGAGGTAGCGGTCGGCCGTCTCTTCAGCGGGAAGATAAAGAAGGGCGATGAGCTGTACATCAGCGGAATGCCCAATCCGAACAGGGTCCAGATAGTTGCGCTATCGGTCGGCGCGGACAGGATACCGGTCGAAGGAATGGCGGCAGGCAACATCGTCGCCGTGAGCGGTCTCAAGGATGCGGTCGCCGGATCGACCGTCTCTTCGCTGAGTGACATGGAGTCGTTCGAGAAGATCGTACATTACTCAGAACCGGTCGTAACAGTGGCAATCGAAGCGAAACACATGAAGGACCTGCCCAAACTCGTCGAAGTCCTGAGGACGATCGCGAAGGCGGATCCGTCCATCCAGGTCGAGATCAACCAGGAGACCGGAGAGCACCTGCTGTCCGGCATGGGCGAGTTGCACCTCGAGATTACACAATATAGAATAGTCAACGAACAGAAGGTCGAGATCAAAGCATCGCAACCGATAGTCGTCTACCGTGAATGCGTGAAGCACTTGGGCGGACCGTTCGAAGGAAAGTCCCCGAACAAGCACAACAAGTTCTACATCGAAGTCGAGCCTCTCGACCCCGCCGTGTTCCAGGCGATGCGCAGCGGCGAGATCCAGACGGAAGGCAAGATCAAGGACTCGAAGGCCCTCGCGCGGAAGCTTCAGGATCTCGGCATGAGCAAGGACGAGTCGAAGGGCGTGGTCGCATTCCACGACACGAATGTCCTATTGGATGTCACGAAAGGAATTCAGTATCTCAACGAGACGATCGAGCTGTGCAAGC
>JAJRAH010000146.1 GCA_028679985.1 Methanomassiliicoccales archaeon | reverse complement strand
GCCAGGAAGAAAGGCAAGCTGGACATGAGCACAACTTATTAGGTAGAAAGTGAATTAAATAGAAGGGCTCATACAGGGCAGAAGCCCGAGTGGGGTAGCTTGGATATCCTAGGAGGCTGCGGACCTCCAGACCCGGATTCGAATTCCGGCTCGGGCGCTCATTGTCCTTCGATGATGACCCCTCCGTTCTCCTTGATCTCGACATCCCCTGGCGGAAGTATCCTAGACACTTCCTCCTCCGGTACGCCGAACGATCTGGCGAGAAGGGCGGAAACCTTGTTGCGATCGGTCTTTCCAGGTGACAGGACGACGAACTTACCCGCGTTGAGTTCGACGCTGGACTTCGGCCCGCACATTATCTTCCTTTCTTCCTGATACTCGATCTCGCCGATCGCGAGCTCCACTGGAAGATGATGGAGATAGTTGCGCTTGCCTCTGATTATGAATGCCCCCCGCGGCACGAATTCACCGGGCTCAGGGGTCTTTGAGACCTGATCTGGCAGGACCCAATAGCAGCTCCCCTCCGCCGCGCCGGCGTTCCATGCCTTCGAGTGCGAAATGGCGAAGATGCATGCCTCTCTCAACTCGTCCTCCGTCGCTGCCGCCCCATCCTTTATCACGACGCTTGGCGCGCCGTGAACGTCCGCGTGAGCGAACCGATCGGACTGCGTCATGTGCTTCTTCACTACCTGATCGTTCGTTCTGGCGTCCCTGCCGGCCAGAACCAGCTTCCCTCCGGAGGTGATGAACCACTTGTAGCTCTCGAACCAGAACTCTTTCGTCTTCTTGAATCTGGTAACAATCGTCTCCTTCTTCAATCCCCTCTTCTCATACTCTATCTTGGATTCGGTTTCCTTGACGGCCCGAAGGGCGCCTTCGAGTTTGGCTTTCAGCTCCTTCGCCCTACCGTACGTGGCATCCGCGTTCTCTTCAACGCCCTTCGTGTAATCCATTTGAATGGAATTGCCGTCAAGTTCGATGGTGAAATGGTGCTTGGAAGGATTCGCGTCCTTGACCCCGGAGATTGCCATACCTCTCTCCTTGATCTCCTCCCATGTGGCGCCTTCAGCTGCCTTCTTGATGTCCCTCAGCATCGTATCCACGACGGTGTAATTCGTGTAGATAGCCTCTGCGCTCCTTGAGAGTGATTCGATCTCCGCCCTCACTCGGTCTGCAGTCTCCCTCTGTTTGTCCAACTGTCTCTCGAGCCGAAGTATCTCCTCGTTTTCAATGTCTTGCGTACTCGTCTTCACTCTGTCAAGGTATGATTGGACTGCTTCCGACAGGCTCGAGAAGTCCTCCTGCTTCAAGTTCGAATACTGGACGAGAGGAATGGGAGAGACGTCCTCGGGCAGATCATCCTTCATGACAATGCAGGCCCGCGGAGACGCTGACACCGCATCGATCACGTCCCTCAGAGCCTTGAATATGTTATCAACGTCCGCGTCGGCAAGATCCCTCGCCTTTGCTGCCTTGTCGATACCTGCTCTGAGACAGACTTCCTCAGCATACTGGCCTCCGAGGTTGCTCGAAGTCGCAAGTGTCCTGACCGCGTCCGACGTCGAGCCGCGCACGATCTTCCTGAACTCATCGGAACTAGCTGTAGTGGGATTGAAGCGAAGGGGCGGGAATTTGTATTCCGCGCCTGGCCTGACGTCCCGATACTTCCACTCTCTGGAGACGACGCAGTTGAGTATGACTCCGTCCGAGGTGACTATGAGGTTTCCGTCACCGAAGATCTCCATAACGATCTGAAAAGTCTTCTCTTTCTGGACCTCGACGATGACGATTCTGTCGAAGTCTTTCTGACTGACGGAGGTGATACGCCCGTTCGAGAGATGCTTCCTAAGGTGAACGGCGAATTGGGTAGGGGTATCTGGCGTCTCCGGCCTTTCGTCTGAGATGTAGAGCCATTTCATGTCTTGGAATAGAAGCTCCTTCTTTCCCGTACCCGGGACATTGATCCTGAACAGTATGTTCCTGCGATCCCATTGGAAGATCTTGTCGAGATACCCTCCGACCAAGCCCTGCATCTCTCTGACAATTGCGAGGACATCGAAGGCGCTCATCTCCGTTTTCATCGCATCCACTTAGGGGAATACGTCTCATAAATCAATATCTGTTCTGGTCATCGCGTCAGAAAGGTTTATGAAGGCCCATCGAATTGGAGGAGAGCGCTGCCACTGTGGCTTAGCGGTAGTGCGCGTAACGCACCGCTAAATAGCGACGCCTTGGTAAGGCGTAGGTCGAGGGTTCGATTCCCTCCAGTGGCTCCATCTTCTCAGATCAATGAGCGGCCTTGTGTCGGAGACACGGCGATGCCCGGTGTGATTTGCCAAAAAGGGACGACATCTTCACAGCATTCTGTAGAAAAGGAATCCAGACCAGATTTTCGGCCAGAAGTAGGTAGTCTTCTTCGGCAATCGCTGGCCTGCTGCTGCGAGCGTCCACACGAGTTCTAGATTAGGCGGTCTCAGCAGAACAGACATGTCATGCTTGCCCTTTCTCATCTTGCTCTCCACCGACCGAACGTCATGATCGTATTCTATTTCGATTTCATCAGGCGTCCCGATCGAAAAGAGGACCTTCTTCAACATCTGCTCTTGGAAGACGAACGAGTCGATCTGCCACATCGCGTCGTCCTTGTCATGTGTGACAGGAGTGGCCTTGTATGCGGTGCCGCTTTTGAAGGCGATGCATAAGGAGGGTCCCACAGTCATCCGAAGCTCGTGTTCAATGGCCCTGAAGCCTTGCAGGCGTTCCACGTCGAAACGCGTCTCTATACTCTGCACGACGCGACCCTCCGTCATCCTGGGTATCCTAAGGAGTCTGTGAGTTGGAAAAGCGATCATGCCCGGATCCTTCAGACTCGAAATTGTCGCCAAGACCCATTTCCTGCTTTCGATCTCGGGACTTACACT
>JAJRAH010000145.1 GCA_028679985.1 Methanomassiliicoccales archaeon | reverse complement strand
GGGAGAAGCCTGATATCTTTGGGGTCGACTGATTTCCTGAGGTGCAAGTCTCCTTCCTCGTCGAGAATCGACCATTCGACGTTGCCGTTCTTGACGTTGAAGATGTTCCACTCCCCTCTCTCGTCGCAGTAGACTGGAAGTGCAACAGGATCTGAGGACGACAGGGAATCCATGGCGGCCTCCCTGGCAGCCGCCTCCAAACCATCCAAGTCGAAATCTTCCCCCCTGACGGACTCAAGCTTCGACAAATCGATTTCCTCTTCTTCTGCGGACATCTCCAGCACGCTGGCGACAAAGGGCAATTCTGCGAATGACCCTATTCTCGCGGCAACCTCGCTCCTCATTCTGTCCGGACCCGAGTACACGCCGAATTCCATGCAGTTCCGGAAGAACTCGCCATAGACCTTCTTCGATTCCGACAGCGTCGCCATGAGAACTTCCGCATCTTCGCTCGCCATCACGGAGCCGAGGAGCAGTGCATCCTCGCCCTTGCCGGTCCAGACTCCCCTGCATGAGAGATCGAGTTCGGCTTGAATCCCACTTCCGACGTAGAAGTGAATTGGAAATCGACGGCAGAACCTGGGCCTGCTTTCGTAGACCGCGCACTTCCGGTTCTCGAGGAACGAGCAGGACCCCCGGCCCTTCCTCAGAGCGAGGGCGAAATGCCTGCGCGGGCTCCTCTTGAGAATGAGCTTGTCGGGGTATTTCTCCCTGAAGAAGGGTCTCTCGTCCGGAAGGACTTCCGGCTGGCACAGGCAGCATAGCTGGCATCGGTCAATACACTCGAAGGTCCGACCGACGAGCTCCGAGAAGTCGACTCGCAGTCTATCGCTTCCGAGCAACGACATCCCTTCCGATTCTTTCCCCGACCAGCCCGCCCTCCTCCACGATCTTCATGCCGCGGACGAATGTCACGCGAGGGAATATCGCATCCCAGTTCTCGAAGGCCGTCCAGCCGCACTTGCTGTGAAGATCCTTTGCAGCAATGCCCCTCATGCTCGTTCCGTCCACAACGATGAGGTCCGCATCCCTACCCACCTCGATCTTTCCTTTGTTGATCCCGAATATCTCCGCGGGCCGCTCGCAAGCCATCCTGACGAGTACTTCGAGAGGAACTCTGTCCTTCTTCACGAGGGCGAGCATCAGGGGCAGAGAGGTCTCGACACCCGGCATGCCGGAAGGCGCATCGGCGAACTCCTGTTCCTTCTCCTCGATCGTGTGCGGGGCGTGATCCGATGCAAGGATATCGATTCTTCCGGTGCGGAATGCTTCGAAGATCGACTCTCTGTCCCCCTTCCCCCTCAGGGGAGGATTCACCTTTCCATACGTCCCCAGCTTCGAGTGCTTGTCAAGCAGGAGATGATGAGGAGCGACCTCTTTGGTGAATTGAAGCTTCTCGGCGGCTGCAAGACCCTCCTTGGACGAAAGATGACACAGATGGACTCTTCCCGCCCCTTGAATATCCGACAACCTCGCTATCGCGGAAGCCTCCGCAGAAGACGGTCTGATCTTTTCATGCTCGTTGAGGTTCGCCTCCTGTGCGGTCTTGATCAGCTTCTGGTCCTCCGCGTGCACGCACAGCACCTTCCCGGTTCCGGCGATCGAGGTGACTATCTTCGCAGTGGCGTCATCGTCGGTCACGAGGAGATTGCCGGTGGTTGAGCTCATGAACAGCTTGTAAGCGATGACCTTCTCGGACATTGCAGCGGGATCGGCTCTTGCCGAGCATCCCCCAATCAGACCGTAGTCGACCCATGCCTTCTTCGACACCGTCGCAGCCTTGTCCTCAAGTGAGCGCGGGGTGAGGGTCGGAGGGACGGTGTTTGGCATGTCGAGGACGCACGAGACTCCTCCGTAAGCGGCCGAGATTGTGCCCGTCTGGAAATCCTCTTTCTTTGTGAGACCAGGATCCCTGAAGTGGACGTGAGGGTCGATAGCGGCCGGAAGGATCAGCATGTCCCCGAAGTCGAGGTGCTCGTCCCCTCCGAGCAGTTTCTTGATCGATCTGATCCTGCCGTTCTCCACTCCGATGCAGCACTGAACGAGCTTCCCTTTGATGTACGCTCTGCCCTCGATTACCAGATCCATGACATCACTTCAAGGTCTTCTTGACCACGCGACCCCTCGGCGCTTCCTCCGCGAATATCTCCGCCTGGAACTTGCAGAACTTCGACTTCTCGTCCAGCCAAGAATCGGGACTCAGGCCAGCCTTGAGGCAAGTCTGTCCGAGGAAGGTCTCGGCATCCCACTCCCACTCGATCGGGACTTGGGGTAGCAGGAGGCCCCTGTAAGGACCCATCTCGACTATCAGACCGTCCTCCCCCACTTTGACGAGTTCGGTCAGCTTGCTGCGGTCCGTGCACTTGATCTCGGTCGGCCGGGTGAGGATGCTGACCTCCACCACGATATAATCCAGCTCTCTTGTTGTCAGAGGCGGGAACCTGGGATCGTGACATGCCGCCTGAGCGGCCATTATCAGAGCGCTTCCGAGCGAGTAGACTGGCTCAGGGTATCCTATGCAGCCCCTTAGATCGTGAGAGGGATACGTGGACAGAGTCACGAAGACTCCCCTTTTCTCCTTGAAGCTCTGCGGAAGATCGAGCTTTCCAGCGCCCTCGTGCCTAGCCTCAGCATCGACCGCTTGCCTAGCCGCTCTGACCGCCAGCTCTCCCTCGGTGTCGTTCATAGTTGGCATCTCCTTGACTGAAGCCATTTTCTTGAATGCATTTATCTCTTGTGCATGACTTTCAGCCGGATCACTTCACCATCGGGAAGGATACGGCCTATTCCCAGAGCGATTGGTGTCTATCCTCACCCCGATTATCGCGGTGCATTGTTGGACTCGGAAGGGTTTTCTACCCCTAGCGTCAATAGTAAGCTTGATGAACGGCAGGGCGGCAGACATTTACGTGGAGGAGGTCATGACCAAGACCCCGATCATCGCGAAACCAGACATGACCATCCAGGAAGCCGCTAAGATAATGAGGACCGAGCGTGTCGGAAGCCTCGTCGTGGTGGAGGGCGACACTCCGATGGGCATCCTGACGGAGAGGGATCTCGTCGACAAGGTCGTTGCCGCCGGAAAGACGCCATCGAAGATAAGGATCAAAGATGTAATGACGGCGCCCCTTGAGACTGTCGGGCCGAGAGAAAGCGTTGCCGATGCCGCGACGAAGATGTCCAAGATGGGGATGAGGAGACTGCCAGTCGTCAGCAAGGGTCACTTGATCGGCATACTCACCGAGAATGATATTCTGAGGATCTCGCCGTCGCTGATCGAGATAACGAGGGAGTGGGCGAAGATCAAGAAACCCGGCTCGGCCGAGGAATCGGGGACAAAGGTCATCTCTGGGTACTGCGACAACTGCGGAGCGTTTTCGAGCGAGCTTCGCGCCAAGGAAGGACAGATGATCTGCTCCGACTGCTTCGAGCAATGGGGATAGGATGCGCCGATTCTAATCCAGACCGAGCTGCGAGAGCTTCCACTGGGTCGGACGTCCTTCGATGTCCCACCTTCTCGCCTCGTAGTAATCGTCCAGCATCCTGATCATCTCCTCTTCTGTCAGGAGGGATCCTTTCGAGACGCCGGACTTGATCGGTTCGGTGATCACCCTCTTCGGCAGGTAGGAATCTTCCCTTCGTATCCCGGCATCCAGATTGAACAGTTGCTTGAGGTTGTTCACCCTTTCGCCCACGAGCAGCAAGTCATCCTCGGTGTACGATGAGCCGATCACCGCGCCGAGGAACTCGATGAGGCCTTCCAACGCGAAGAAGCCGCGCTGGAACTTGCACATTCCCAGGCAGTCGTACACCATCATGAAGTCTTCCATGAGGCGGACCTGCTCGCCCTTGCCCTCCGCCGAGAACCGATCCACACCGGAGATCCTCCAGGTCTTCCCGGTGAGGTCCAGGGCGTAGAAACCGGATCGAAGATGGCACGCGCCCCTCGTCGATGTCATGAAACCCAAGCCGAGGCCCTTGAGCCCCCTCACATCATACGCCGGGGGCTCCATGCCTTTCACCTGGATGGCGTAGTCCTCCGAGCCGCGCTTGACATTCCTCGATATCCTCAGAACGCCTTCTCCGAACAGCCTGCCCATCCCCTTCCTCTCCCCGATGATTTCGGCCATATCCGGAACAGCACTGGGATTCGTGAACCTGCAGTCGACGCCGATGTCCTTCGGGTCGAGAATGCCCCTCTCGACCAGTTCCATGACGAACCCGATCACGACTCCTGTGGAGATCGTGTCGATCCCGTAGATATCGCATATCTCGTTCGCCCTGGCGAGTGCCTCGATATCTCCATTTCCGCACTGCGAGCCGAGAGAGTACAGCGTCTCGTACTCGACGCCGTCCAACACGGTGCCCGCGTACTGCCCCTTTTCGATCACGAACAGCTTCCCGCATGCTTTAGTGCAGGCGAAGCAACCTTTGTTCTTTATCCCGTATCTCGGAGCCCAGTAGTACGGGTCTATCTTCTCCCGCGAATCGAACACGCTCTCCTTCCAGTTCCTTGTCGGAAAGACGCCACGTTCGGAGTTGACCCAACCGAGGAACTCTCCGCTGCCGTACTTCGTGTCTTCGTTGAAGGCGTTGCTCTTCTCCATGATCGCTTGCCACTTCAGACCGATTGCGGCCAGCTTCTCGGGATCCGCGACCGTGATGTCTTTCGTTCCCCTGACAGCGATCGCCTTCAGGTTCTTCGACCCCATGACGGCACCTAGACCCCCTCTGCCTGACTGGCGATCCTCGCAGTCGATCCCCGCGAATCGCACAAGCTTCTCCCCGCCAGGTCCTATGCAGGCGACGATGAAGTCCCCGGCCTCCTCTCGTATCGCTTTCTCTGTGTCCCTCGTGAACTTGCCCCAGTGCTTTGCCGCGCTGCGGAGTTCTGCGCGCTTGTCATCGATCAAGAGATACGATGGCGAATCACATTTCCCCTCGATGACGACGGCGTCGTATCCCGCCGCTTTCAGCTCGGCTCCGATTCCTCCTCCCATGATCGACTCCGCGATCGTCCCGGTCAGCGGCGATTTCGACACGAATGCTGTCTTGCCGGCTGTGGGGACCGCAACGCCCGTGAAAAGACCCGGAGCGACGACGAGAACGTTCTTCGGGTCGAAGGCGTCCAGCTTCGGATCCATTGCGTCGTAGAACAACTTGACCGCAAAACCCTCTCCCCCGAGATAGTCCCTGACCAGTTCCTCAGGCGTGCTCCTCGATCTGATCTTGCCCGTCGTCAGATCGACATAGAGTATCTTTCCTCCGCGCGCGTCCATCTACTTCCCTCCCAGCAAGGACAGGACGGCGAGATACTTCCCCTCGTCCGCTTCTTCGAATTTCAGAGCGCCGAGGGGGCAGAACTTGACGCAAACGGGGTCGCCTCCGCAGAGATCGCATTTGCGAGCCAAATCATCGACGACCCTTATTACCCCAAACCTGCAGGTCTCCTCGCACGCGCCGCAACCAGTGCACAGCTCGTCATCCACGACCAGAATGCCGCCTACCAGGGAGATGGCATCTTCCGGACACGCCTCAGCGCAGCAATCGTCACCACATGCGACGCACTGCGTGCAAACGACCGGTATGTCGTTCCTCACTCCCTCCTTGACGACCCTGAGACGCGCCTTCTTCCTGTTCACAACGCCCTCGTGCGTGAGGGAGCAGATCAATTCGCAAAATCGGCAGCCTGTGCATTTCTCTGGATAAGACACCAGACCGGCAGTCATTTGGGCACCTTTCTCAGAGGAATGCCATACGTCGTTAAAGCACTAACGATTGACATCGTGAGAAGAGGGGATCGACCGATCAGAGATAAGGTGTATGATACAGACTCCGCACTCTAGACAGAAACAAGGTGAGCGCGGATCAGCAGCGTCACTGAACGTCGATCTTCTTCAACTTCGAAGAATCTGTCTTCTCGAGGTCCTCGACCGCCTGGAGGTTCGCGTCGATCACCGACTTCATCATCAGCAGGAACTCCTTCTTGGCGGCGAGGTAGTGCTTCCTCGCCTCGGCAGGGATGCGAGATTCGGGTATGACAGAATCGAGTGCGAGGAGAAGCTCCGTTCCAGCCTTCATGATGTGCTCAGTCGTCTCCTTCGACAGGAGCGCTTCCTTCATCCTCTTCGCCTCTTCCTTCATCTTGTCCCCCTTTCCGTCCATCCTGGTCATCTCCCTTGAATACTATGAGCAGCCGGCCGTCCTTGAACTCCGCCTTCTTCGTGTCCTTGTGAATCAGCGAATACGGAAGAGAGACGGAGCGTTTGTAGTGCCCGACCTGCACGATTAAAGTATCTTCCGTTTTATATAACTCTACCTCTTCCTTCGCAGAGAATGGGAGCTTTAGGGATAGAATGCTGGAACCGTTCTCCTCGTAGATGTCCATGGGCTTCTCGACCGAGTAGACGACCGTCGGATCCGTCTTACCGAATATCATGTCGGCCAATGACTCCAGCGACTTCTTCCCGACCAGCTCGGTCGGCATTTGGGTTGCGGTCAGTATCGTGAGCGGGCTGAACGACTCGTTGATTATGCCCATGTAGCAGTCCTGCTCGGAGAGCTTCTCTTTGAAGTAGCCATCCGAGCACTGCGGCATGAGGCGATTGACAACTAGACATTCGACGGTCAGGTTGTACAGGCACAGATAGGTGAACGCCCTCTTCGTCTCGTTGATGACCATTCGCTCGGGATTCACGACGAGCCTCACCGAAGTGACAGATGGGTTGGTGAGAATCTCTTTGACCGATCTCATCCGATCCCGGATCTTCTCGATGTCCTTCAGGACCTCGTTTGACGGCAAAGGAGTCTTCATGAACTTGCCGACGGTGGCCCTCGCCAGCTTCAGCGCGTTCCTGAAGATCTTGTACAACTTGTCGAAATACCAATCCGACATCTCTGGAAAGCTGAGGAGCCTGAGGGTCTCGGCCGTCGGAGCGGTGTCGAGTATGACGACGTCGTACTTCTTTGCGTCATAGAAATCCCAAACATAGAACAGCGCTGACATGAGCTCCATTCCGGGCCAGACGGTCATCTCTTTCGCGTTCACTTCGCCTAGTCCTTGGGACTGGAGGAAATCGGACACGTATTTCTGGACTTCGTTCCACCTCGTCTCAAGCTCGTGAACGACGTCGACCTCGATCGCGTCAAGGTTCTCCTCGATGTGCCTTATGTCCCCGGAGAGAGGAATCTCAAGCGAATCGGCAAGTGAGTGGGCGGCATCGGTGCTCATGACGATTGTCTTATGCCCCATACGGGCCGATCGCAAAGCGGTCGCTGCAGCGACGGAGGTCTTGCCGACCCCGCCCTTGCCGGTGTAGATGATGACCCTCAATATCTCGCCAATCGCCTAATCTTCTCTTCCTACTTGAAGAATTTGCCGAGATGCCAACTGCAGACGTTGGAGGAATTCAGGTTGAGATCAATCAGAGAGGTCGGAAGTGTACGGATGATATCGCACGCAGGAAGTCAAGGGACTAAGGTGCCGGGGACGGGGTTCGAACCCGTGACCTTCGGATGTCCCTGGAGAGGATCTTGTTGACCTAAACCCTATGAGTCCGACGCTCCACCAGGCTGAGCCACCCCGGCTTGGTGATCCTCACTGATCCTTATCTTCGACTGATTCCTCGCCCTCGTCCGTCTCGGAGCCGGCTTCCTCCATTCCCGCGTCGGACACGTCTTCGACGACGACCTCCTCGGCGGGAGCTTCGGCCTTCGGAGCCTCCGTTGCCTCGGCCTTCTTAGTCTCTTCCACTGGCTGCGGCTCCACTATCGATTTTTCGTCGGGTAGAGGAGTGCCGATTTCGAGCACCTCGGTCTTCCTGATCTCGATACGCTTCGTTGGAACAATGATTTTCGTCGCGCGGGAGAGGTCCTTCGCCATGTCCCCGGAGATTACCGATTTGACCACGTCAGAAATCGACATGTCCGCGACCGTCTTCTGAAGGTGCTGCGTCATGATCGACCTTATCGCCGTCTCCTGAGATGCCTGAATCCTCTTCTCCGTCACACTCATCGGCTTGACGCGGACCAGGAATCCGTCCTTCGTTCTGGCGTCGATGACGTGGTCGGTCTTGGTCCTCTTCCTCCTTGTGAGCCTTCTTACATAATCGCTCGTGAGGTCCTGACCGACGAACACGGTATGAGCGTCGAATCCCGTTACGTCGCTTACCTTGAACTTGAGCTTGATATGCATCTTCGAGAAATCGCCTGTAAGGTCGTGAACAGTGACCTCTGTGGTCCTGCCGATGAGGCTGGTCGGATCACCTGAAGGTGTCTCCCCGATCTGCATCTCGTTGAACATCTTGGGGGCGAAAATCTTGTACCATTCCTTCGCCCTCCACCGATCCTTGACTTTTCTTGCGACGGTCTTTGTTTTCTTAGTAGCAGGCATCAACAGCCTCCGTGATTCAGGCAGATTCCGTAATGTATCTCCCTATTAATAAGTTTCCGTCAATGGGAGCGACTGGCAAAGCGTCCAGCTTAAGAAGACATGTTCTCAAGAGACGTTCTTCTCTAGCAAAGACCTCACATCTTGAGGCATCTCCGCCTGCTGCTCCGCCAGTCGTAGCTCCAGGTCCTCGATCCTCTTCATTCTGTCAAGAAAGACCGGGACGTAGCACGAGGTGCCTTCGATCACCAACATCGCCACCTTCTCCTTCTCAGACACCTCGTGACCTTCCATGTTCGCCTGGAAGTTCACAAATCCTCTGAACTGTTCAGGGATCTCCTCCGCTCTCGATATCGAAACGAGCCTAGCGAGGTGCAATCAGACGCACCTCAGAGCTTGACCGGCACGACGTGCGCTTCCAGGCCGAGGTGTTCCTTTGGAAGTCCGAAGGCCAGACCGTACAGCTGCGACATGTGTATGACCGGTATGTCGTAGCCCGGAATGTCCTTCTGGGTCCTGTCGTACTGGAGGTGGCAGAACGGGCACACGTCGATGATGAACTTGGCTCCGGCCTTCTTCACGTTGCCTAGCTTCTCCTCAGTCATCTTCATGGCGACTTCGTTAGCCCTCGTCCTCAGACCTCCGCCGGCGCCGCAGCACATGCCCTTGTCCCGATAGTTGACGCTCTTCGCGCCGACAGCCTCAACGAGCTCGTCCAGAATCGTAGGCCTCTCCGGATCGTCCAACTGCTTGATCTTGCTCGGCTTAGCGAAGTGACACCCGTAGTGAACGGCCACCTTATAATCCAGTGGCTGCAGGACCTTGGACTTGATCTTGTCTATGCCGACGTCCTTGTGCAGGACGTCCGCGAAGTGCCGGACCTTGATCTTCCCACCGTGGTATTCCATTCCGACCTCCTTCAGGATCTTGTTGACTTCCTTGACCTTCTCCGGGTGCTCGTGCAGTATGTGCGCCGCATCGAAGAGCGATCCGAAGCAGCCGTTGCATATCGTCAGGATGTCCAGACCCTTCTTCTCGGCAAGCGCGAGGTTGCGCGCCGCGAGAGCGAGCCACGTGTTCTGGTCGAATGACCTTATCACGCCGGGTGCAGGGCAGCAGCCCGCCCCTTCGAGATCCACGAGTTCGACATCGAGAGCTTTGAACACTTCTCTCGTAGCCTTCTCGATGCCAGGATACCTCAAAGGAGCGATGCATCCGAGAAAGAAGGCGTACTTGTCCGTCATCTACTTCCCTCCGATGAGCTTGTCGAAGCCAGTGGCTTTCATGATCTTCTTCCACTCCTCGAGTGCTTTCGGATTGCTAAGCACGGTCGGCGGCTGCTCGGACAACCCCAACTTCTTCCGCAGGCTCTTGTAATCGTCCGTCAGGGGTATCGTGTGGCCAGTATTCATCATACTCGATGCCGTCTTCTTATGCGAGTCGGCCATATACCCCTCCTTCACGGCGAAGTTCCTCAGAATGATGATTATGTCCGTTATGTCCACCGTGCGGGGACACCTCTCGACGCAGGTGTAGCAGGTGGTACACATCCACAGGTCGTCAGAGGGCAGGATGTCCTCCTTCAGACCAAGCTGAGCTTTCCTTATCAGCTTCCTAGTTCTGAATGCTGTCTGTCGTCCAGACGGGCAGCTTGCCGTGCACGTCCCACATTGGTAGCACAAGTTCAAGCTCTTCCCCCCAGCCTTGACGACCTGATCGGCGAACTCGGGATTCGGCTCCTTAACATTGGCCATCGAACGTCACCGCATCCTGAGACGCAGCCTTTCTATATAAGGGTAGGGTAGAAATCGGCAGCGTATTACCTCTATAGGTAAAACCATCTACGCAAGCCGTTCTTCCTTCAGCTCACGAAGGAGCCTCAGGACGTTCGCATTCTCCTCTCTGTACACGGCGATTATCTTATGAGCCAGAACCTTCGATTCCGTGGCACTCCTGATCCTGATGCCCCTCCTCGAAAGCAAGCTGCGGTTGACGAAGAAGCTGAGGTTGGAACCGATCAGGTAAGGAAGGTAGCGCACCGTCCCCTTCACTTTGTACTTGATGCGCTGATCGTCTAGAGACTTGAATCCAATGCGTTGCGCGCCGTACTTGAAACGGAGGTAGTTGGGACCCTTGTCGACGTGAACCAGTTCGTCATCTGCGATCTCTTCCCAGCACACTCCCTCCAGCTCGTAGACGAACAGCGGATCGTCCAGTACGATAAGGTCCATGAGCCCGGCACGGAAGTCCCTCAAGTTGCGCTCGTCGTCGGAGATGACGAGATCGAACTTCTCGGTCCTGTCGATCTTCGAGAGGGCAGAAAGGAGAAGCTCCTCTGTCACTATCGTTCCTCCGACGACCACGGACTCCCCAGACTTGATTCTGTTCCTCAAGGCCGAGTATTCTGCGACGATGCTCTCGCCTTCCCGCGTAAGACCTGTCCCGGACGGAGACGTCACCAGAAGCTGCGTGCCGGTGCGCTGCTCCATTCGATGCAGATACCTGTGCAGAACCGGTACAGAGATGCCTAGTCTGTCCGCGGCCCGCTTCTGACTGCCCTCCTCGTAGACGGCCTTCAGAACCTCGAGGATACGTTGCGTGACAGGGACTCCATTCACGATCAGAGATATCGCGGGCTCTATGTCCACGCTTTGCGATTGGCTGTCAAGATATATCTAACTTGACCGCCCATATCGGGAGGAGGCGGATGACTCGGAGGGCACTGGTACTTGGCATCGGCAGTCCGATAATCAGCGACGACGCCGTCGGGATAAGGGTGATAGAGGGGCTCCGATCTCTGAACCTCGATGGAGTGGACGTCAAGGAGGTCAGTTCAAGCGGACTCGACCTCATAGAGCTCATGCTGGACTACGACACGGTCGTGATAGTCGACGCGATCATCACGTCGGAGTATCCGGTCGGAACAGTGCTCCAGCTCGAGGAGAAGGATTTTGTATTGTCCGTGCACGGAGCGAACCCGCATGACGTGAACATCGCCACGACGATAGAATTGGGGAGGAGACTTCAGCCCAACAGGATGCCGAAGCGCATCGCGTTCGTGGCGGTAGAGGTCGCTGACACTTGGACAATAAGCTACAACATGACGCCTGAGGTAGAGGCGGCGATACCAGAAACAATGAACAGAGTCATCG
>JAJRAH010000144.1 GCA_028679985.1 Methanomassiliicoccales archaeon | reverse complement strand
GGTGGCGAGAAATATGGAAATAACCGCAGCCCAGGAAAGGACGATTTCAAACTGCTGCCTCCTCATCAATTGCTGTAGCGTTCGGTCGATACTTAATGATGGTCGAAACATGATTGGAGAGGCATGAAGCTCAACAGGAGATTACGAGCAAGGGGACGGTCGCCCTTCGAATCACCTCTTCGGACGTGCTGCCGATCGCGAGGCCTTTGAGGAAACTCTTACCGCTACGCCCTATGATGATTAACGAGGCCTCGACCTCCCGCGAGACTTCAAGAATATTGTACGCGGGAGTCCCGTAATGAACATGCGTTGAGACAACAAAATCCTCTGACTGCAGGTCCTCCTTTAGCTCTTCCATCTTCGCCTTCACCTCAGAAAAGCGCTTGTCATCCTTGACACCATACTTGGTCGACTCGATCACGTGAAGCAGTACGACATTCTTCAATCCCTTTCTCGAGAGGTGGTCCAATGTGTCCTTCATCCTTGCGGTGCAGGTCGAAAGGTCAATCGGGACGAGAGCCGTCCGGAAAAGGAATTCGCACGTCTTCCTCACCCTCGTCTTCCCTCCGTCCTCGATGACCTCCAATTTGTTGAGAAGGATCGGTTTCGCGGTCCTTCTTATGACCCCGAAGGAGGTGCTTCCGAGAAGAAACTCCCGAGTCCTTCCCTTTCCGCTCGAGGCCATGGCGACGAGCGTGACGGATTCCTTCTCGGCTACGTCCACGATGATGGAAACGGGATCTCCCTCGATGCTACTGAATCGAGTCTTGAATCCCTGCTCCTCGAGCCTTCCCCGCATGTCACGGACGATGCGCATCTGCTCATCCGTCATCTTTCCGTCCTTCTGAGTCACATGAATGATAACGACTTCCTCGGAGCCAAACTGCCTGAGCTCAGCGACGCAATCAAGCATCATGAGCGACTGCTCGGAGAAATCGATCGGAAGCAGAACCTTCTCGAACACGAATTCAATATTCGATGACAATCCTTAAACACTTTATGATTGTCGGCCTCCACATGGATTAATGTCTCTTGAGAGGATATCTACGAAGGTGCTTCCTCGTTGAGGTTCAATAGGTCTTACGCGATGCTCGTTCTCCTATTTGCCGCGATCATCTTCTTCACACTTCTCTTGACGGATCGGAGCATTGTGATGTGGGACGAGTCGTTGTTTCTGAGCGTCAACAGCACGTGGAATCCTAGCTTTGAAGCAGTCTTTGACGCGCTGATCGAGCTCGGTTCATTCGTATTCTGGTTCGTCGTAATCTTCATTCTCTGGATACTCGGAAAGCGAACTCTTGCGACATACTTGCTCGTCGCAATACTGATCCATATTGCGATAGGCGGGAGCATGAAGTACATCATCGACAGGCCCCGACCTTTCGAAGTCTTTCCCGACGCGTTCGCGCTATACGACCCAACCGATCCTTCGTTCCCGTCGGGGCACACGGAGGGTACATTCGCGGCCGCAGCCGTGCTCGGATTGCGAAGCAAGAAGCTCTTGATACCCCTAATGCTGCTCGCGATCTTCGTCGGTTTGAGCAGACTCTACATCGGAGTGCATTTCCCTCTCGACGTGATCTCAGGGGCGGTTTTCGGGCTACTGATAGGAGTGCTCGTAGCGGGACTGGACGTCGCAAGGCTTCAGAACGGGATGGAGAAGGGATGGAGTCGAATCTTGAATGCAGTAAAAGGGAAAGCGAAAGAAGAAACATAATGAATATTTATATATTATTCACAATATACGAAATCCCATCAACTGCATTCTGTAGAGAATTCGACGAAAATTCTTCGCCTAGTGCGAGTAAGTCGAGCGGGATTCCCACGCAGTTTACAGAAAAAGTCAAACACATTTGACGAAGGGAAGAGCGTAGACAATTGGGCAGACGATGAGCCGAATTAAGAGCATTCAGATGGTGATTCACCATCTGCGAATTTCAGGGTTCCAGCAACTCCGGCCCATTGGGGCCGATCACCGGTTCCTTACTTCTTCTTTTTCTTTGGCGCCTTCTTCTTTGCCGGCATCGTCTTCACCTTCTTCTTCGGTCCGCATTTTCCGCAGGACATTCTCTTTTCCTCCGTAAGGGAACTATCCCAGTGGAATAGATGGAGAAGCTGAATATATGAAACTTTGTCCCGTCCATGCTCTCTTCGCTATCGCATCGACTCGCATGCGATGATCATTTTTTTCGCGCAGTCCGATTGCGAGCTGCACGCAACCTCTTTCATTATTGATACCGAGACTATACGCTACATAGCACGGAAAACCTGACATCTGGATGAGCACGAATTGGCGAATCAAAAGTGATAATCAATCGAGATAATTTAAATAGGGTACCGCCGCTGCTTTGTGTCCGAGGATAACATGCACGCACTCGAAACATCGCGGCTCTTGACGGAGGAATACTCCGCTAAGATCCTACTCGCAACGATGGGAAAGCCGAGAAGCGCGTTCGATCTCAGCGACAACCTGGGCATACCTATCGCCGCATGCTACCGAAAGATCAATCTTCTCGAAGGAGCAGGACTTCTGTTCTGCAGCGAGAGGAAACTCACGCAGGCAGGAAAGAGAATAAGCATGTACAAGTCGAGAGTCAAGAATGCACAGATCATCTTCGAGCGGAACAAGATTCGAGCGAAGCTGGAAATGATCGACGGGACTGTCGAGGACTACAATTACGACATCGACATGACCGCGCTTATGACCGAAATGCCGACAATGGCGAAGGCTTGAAGACCTGCGACACTGCCTATGTTCACAATGCAAATCAACACTCCTTCCCCCTTTTTTTCTAACAGCTTTTTTCTTTATTTTGTCATGATCACAATTGTCTGTGAGAATGCTATCGGAATCTCGGACGAAAACAAGCAGCGCATCTTCGAAAGACGCTTCGCCGAAGGATTCTCCAAGGCTCCGCGGATCGGGCCTGGGGCTGATGATAGTCAAGACGCTTGCGGACAAGTATCATGGCAGAGTATGGGTTGAGGACAGGATCAAAGGGAATCATGCAGAGGGCGCCGAGTTCGTCATAGAACTCCCTTTGGCTAAACGCTAGAGTTGTACTCGATCGGAAGCGAGATCTGATTTCTGCCGATCTCGGATTTCCACTTCAGAGGAATGACGACAATCCCTGTTCCAATGTGATCTTTGATTGAAATCCGAGGACTTTCTTCGCGAGCGTGACGTCCGAGACGCTGTGCCGTATGTCCCCGACCCTCGATTTGACGTGCTCGATCCTGAGCCCTCCCCGCAGCGCAGATAGGGTCTCCGCGAGATCGTTTATGGAAGTCGCTTGGCCGGATCCGCAATTGAGGGTCACGTCTCGAGCTGAGGATTCAACCGCCATTCTTATCATCCTGGCAACATCCTTTGCGTGGATGAAATCCCTCGTCTGTTCCCCGTCTCCCTCAATGAGGAGAGGGCTGCCTTCCTTCGCTCTCTCCACGAACTTGGTGATGACCCCGGAATAAGGACTCTTGGGATCGGCCCTCGGTGAGTAGAAGTTGAACGGACGCACTATGATGTAATTCAGACCGCGACATTCCGCGAAAGCTTGCACGTACGCCTCGGCGGCGAGCTTGCTGACGCCGTAGAAGGACTTCGGGTGCTTGGGATGATCCTCGTCGACTGGCAAGTGGCGTGGGTCGCCGTACACCGCGGCGCTCGATATGTAAACGAATTTCCTGACATCGGCGTCAGCCGACGCCTTAAGCATCGAGAGCGTTCCGATGACGTTGACGTCCGCGTCCATCCTCGGATCCTGGATGCTCTTCTCGACACTTACCTGGGCTGCGGCGTGAACGACCGCCTCCACGCCGTCACACGCTCTCGCCGCGCCCACGGGATCCCTGATATCGACGTTCGACACGAGCCGCTTATTGCACTCGATCGAAGGCATTCTGATGTCGATACTCCGGACCTCGTGTCCGTCACAAAGTTCTTCCAGAAGATAAGATCCGAGCTGTCCGGAACCACCCGTCACGAGGATCTTCATGCCAGCGGATATGGATGGTCAACGATATACGATTTACTGATGCGTCCGAGGCTCGCAAACTGGCGAATCCTTTTAGAACACCAAGAATCATAAAGGGATTCGATGAGAGTGCTGGTCACGGGTGGAGCAGGTTTCATCGGCGCGCATCTCTGCGAGCGGCTGTTGGAATCTGGCGACAAGGTCGTATGCTTGGACAACTTCAAGACCGGAAGCCGGGACAACGTCAAGCACTTGAGAACCGACAAGAGTTTCGAGATGGTCAAGAAAGACTTGCTCGATCCTCTGGACTTCAGGATCGATCGTGTATTCAATCTTGCATGTCCAGCGTCTCCTCAGCGGTACCAGAAAGACCCGATAGGCACCATCAAGATCAACACGATCGGGATGATCGGACTCCTCGAGCTCGCGAGGAGGAGGAAGGCGAGGATCCTTCAAGCGTCGACGTCGGAGGTGTACGGCGATCCTCTGGCTCATCCCCAATCCGAGGACTACTGGGGGAACGTCAATCCGATCGGCCCGCGAAGCTGCTACGATGAGGGCAAGAGAATCGCGGAGAGCTTGATGTTCGCGTACGGAGCACAGCATCGGGTCGATATCAGGGTCGCAAGGATCTTCAACACCTACGGCCCCAGAATGGGAACGGACGACGGGCGCGTCGTCTCGAACTTCATCGTTCAGGCGTTGGAGGGCAACGACATCACGGTCTACGGCGACGGAAGCCAGACAAGATCATTCTGTTACGTCTCGGACATGGTCGAGGGTCTGTGCAGGCTGATGGACGCCGAGAACTTCACTGGCCCTGTGAACCTCGGGAATCCCGCCGAGATCACTGTGCTCGACCTTGCGAGGAAGGTCAAGAAGATGACCGGATCCGCTTCGATGATCCGCTTCCGTCCGTTGCCGACGGACGATCCCGTCCGGCGCCGGCCAGACATCACTCTGGCGAAAAGGAAGCTTGGCTGGAAGCCGAAGGTCGACCTCGACACGGGATTGAGGAAGACTATCGATTACTTCAGAACGGTCTTGGACAGAGGATAGATCCCTGACTTGGGGGAATGGACTCATTCGGGCCGAGCACCTGATTCACTGTCTGACGGATCGCCTCGGATCCTGACATTCGGAAAGAGACAAATCCAGAAACAAATAAAGAGGCGATTCCCCCTACGGGCAACTGCATATCATGGTGCCGATGGGCTGGAGCTGGTGAACGACGTGGGCTTGACGAGGACGATAGCGAGGAACACTATGTCCCTGGCTGTGGTCCAGTTCCTGAGCCAGATTTCGACCCTCATTCTCTCGATTGTACTGGCCAGATATCTTGGTGAGAACGACTATGGCATTTACGTATACTCATTCGCCCTCGCCAGCTTGGCTTTCATAAT
>JAJRAH010000143.1 GCA_028679985.1 Methanomassiliicoccales archaeon | reverse complement strand
CCTGTGAACGCATCCCTTAGGGGCATCGTTCGTAGCACCATCATCCTTCCTCTTCCAGGTAGGCCCTATGGCGCTCAATCTCGACACTAGTCCCATGATTCTCCCTTCCTTGAACTCGGGTCCCGAAGCATTCTAGTTTCCACTAGCTGTAGTGTAAGAGCTGTGCCGCTTCCAAACCTCCAGTTTATATCAGAAATACGCTCTCATGTGATGGTGTGGAGCTTCTATCTCCAGCAGGTTCGAGAGACGCTTTGAAGGCCGCGATCCTGGGGGGAGCAGACGCGGTCTACCTCGGGGGAAAGCGGTTCGGTGCGAGGAGACTCGCGGAGAACTTCACGGATTCGGAACTGAAGGGTGCGGTCAAACTGGCACACGACAGCAATGTGAGAGTCTTCGTCACAGTCAACACTCTCGTAAAAGAAAAGGAGCTGTCGACCGTCCTCTCCCACATAGATTTCTTGAACTCGATCGAAGCGGACGCCGTCATAGCTCAGGATCGGGGTCTCATACATCTTATTGGGGAGAACTTCGCGATGCCGATACACGCCTCCACGCAGATGGGCGTACACTCTCCAGAGGATGCGATTTGGGCCGAGAAGCAGGGCGTCCAAAGGGCGATACTTGCTCGCGAGCTCAGCATCGAACAGATAGGACGAATAAGAAGATCGACTGGCATGGGGTTGGAGGTGTTCGTGCACGGTGCGTTATGCTACTCCGTCTCGGGTCAATGCCTCTTTTCCAGCATCCTAGGCGGAAGGAGCGGGAACAGAGGAATGTGCGCCCAGCCGTGCAGAAAGCACTACGTTCTCGGGAAAGAGACTGGCTATCTCCTCAGCACGGCAGATTTGATGGCGATCGACTCGATTCCCCGGCTAGTAGAGCTCGGCATAGATGCGCTGAAGATCGAAGGCAGAATGAGGAGTCCGGTGTACGTCTATCTTGCGACAAGAACCTACGCGAAGGCGATCGAGAAGGCGAGGACGGGTGATGACGTGCTCATCACCCCCCGAGATCGGGAGTTGCTGGAGGTAGCTTTCAATCGGGGATTCACAGGAGGATATCTTTCAGGTGACAACGTGATGCAGCGGGAGTATCCGGACTCGAGGGGGCTGCTGCTTGGAAAGGCAAGATTCGATGGCAGTAGGACCCGCATCCTTGCCGGTAATCTCAAGAACGGTGACGGAGTGAGTCTCTATCGATTTGGAAAGAAGGCGGGTGGGTTCGAGATTCGGGATATGGAGAAGGAGGGGGCCTATTCCGCAATATCTGCGCCATTCAGGATAGAGGACGGGGATTACCTGGTATACAAGACGAGAGATGCGGAATTCAATCGGATTGACCGTGTGATAGCCTCGATGGAATTCCCAATCGAGAAAGGTCGCGCGAGGAGGCTGGAGGTCCACCTCCCCCATTCTGACAGGAAGCTATTGAACCGTGAGTTGTCTTTCTACATATCGTCTCTCAAGTCCTTGGAGAAGATCTTGCCTTACGCTACGCGAGTGTATTTCGAATGGAACAGATATCGAGACGAAGCGAAGACGCTCTGTGAGAATGCTGGTGTCGAATTCGTAATCATGATGCCACGGTTCTCGCCAGAGATTCCGGAAACGGATGAAGAATCGATAATGGTCAGCACGGTCGGTCAGGCTCATGAATACTGCACGAGAAGGCTCTACGGCCATTACTCAATGAACTTCTTCAACAGTCTCACCATCCCGAAAATGCACCAGTATACCGTCTCTTTGGAACTGTCCAAGAATGATATTTCAGATCTGGCAGATCACTACAACGAAAGATTGGAGATCATGGCTTTTGGCAGGATCGAGCTCATGGTCACCAAGGATCCGGCACTTGCGGAGGGGACCCTGATAGACATCAGAGGAAAGAAATTCCCAGTGTATCGGGACAATTTCGGGTACGCCCACATATTGAATTCCTCCGATCTGTTCCTCTTGGACCACGTGGGAGACATCGAAAGCATGGGCATTGATTCGTTTGGCATAGATCTGAGGAGACGGAATGCTGAGCTGTCGGAACTTGTTGGGAGAGCATTCTATGAAGGAGATCAAACAGCGAAAGAAGACATCAGGAAGAGATGTGGATCAATCACCGCCGGACATTTTCTCAGAGGAGTTCTATGATTGAGTCTTGTATCCTCATAAACTGGTTTTGAAGAGAGGTCGTAGGTTATATGATTGTAGCAGTTCTGGATAATATCCCCGCTCCAGAGTCACTATTAGATCCAATGGCATACCGTTGTTGGAAATCAGGACGATCCCAAGTAGACTTCGACAGCGTCCAAGGCGAGCAACAGGCTCCACGTACGATGCCTTCGGAAAGCCAAACGCTCAAACCCCACAAATGCAAACGGTCGATGTCCGCCAGTGGAGTTGGAGGTTTCTTCGACTCGTTTCTCGTAATGATCATAGTGACAGTCGGGTTGATGCTCGTGACGAGCACGCTATACTTCACGAACGGCGAGATGTCGGACTTGAACAGAAGCGAATCGCTGGAATACGCGAGCCAGGACCTATTAGATCAGATAGCCTCGGACGGGAGTCTGTTCGTCGAGGACGGTTTGATAGATTTCATCGCGATCAAGGGAGCCTCCAATCTGTCACTGTCCGTCGGGAACAATGT
>JAJRAH010000142.1 GCA_028679985.1 Methanomassiliicoccales archaeon | reverse complement strand
GCCGACGTAATTCTTCATCAATGGGCCGCCTCCCGGCGCGTAGATGCCGTTCCTGATCTCACTGAAAATGCCACCGCCGTGTCCGAAGTTGTAGCTCCTGTCGAAGACTCCGAGAACGGGCGCCATATCGCTGAGCTTCTTCAGTTCTTCGGCGGGTAGCGGGCGAAGCGCCTTGATCTTCGCAACCCCGACCTTCTTGCCGCGCGCCCTCATTCTGTCAGAAACCTCCTTCGCCGTTCCGACGGCAGAGCCTGCGAGAGCCAGTATCACATCGGCATCGTCGCAGTTGTAGAACTCGACCAGGCCTCCGTAACTCCTCCCGAACTTCTTTTCGAACGCCTTGTCGACCTCGACGATCTTCTTCTTCGCACCCTCCATGTCCTCCGCAATTCTGAATCGGAACTCCGACCACCAATCTGGCATGACCATGCCGCCGAATCGCCTCGGATCATTGAAGTCTATCTTCAACTCGGGGTTGAACTTCGGAAGGAAGTCATCAACTTCATCCTGCTCTGGTAAATCGACGGCCTCGAAAGTGTGAGATAGAATGAAGCCGTCTTCGATGACCATCGCGGGCAGCATCACCGAGCGGTCCTCTGCGATCTTGTACGACATGATGACCGTGTCAAGCGTCTCCTGATTGTTCTCGCAGAAGAACTGCATCCATCCGGTGTCCCTCTCACCAATTACGTCCATCTGGTCCCCCCAGATGTTCCACGGCGGAGCCATGGCACGGGAGGCCACCACCATGACTATCGGTCTTCTAGCCCCTGTCGCCCAGTATAGCATCTCGTGCATCAATGCGAGACCGTGGGACGAAGTGGCAGTGAATGTCCGTGCTCCGACGTAGGAAGCGCCGATCAAAAGGGACATGGCACTGTGCTCACTCTCGACCAAGATGTACTGGCCGTGCAACTCGCCCTTGACAGACATCTCGGCGAGCTTCTCCGAAATGCTGCTCTGGGGCGTGATCGGATATGCAGCAATCACTTCGACCTTGGAGAGCCTTGCTCCGTGAGCGGCGGCGTAGTTGGAGGTCATTACTTCGATCATTTGTGCGCCTCCTTCTCCATGACTATCGCTTCGGAAGGGCACTCGTTCGCGCAGATGCCGCATCCCTTGCAGTGATCGTAGTCGATCTTGGGGAAGTCACCCTCGGTCTCGACTTCGATGCTGAGGTCTGGACAGTACTTCCAGCAGATGTAGCAACGCGTGCACTTGCTCTCGTCGAAGACAGGACGGATTGTCCTCCAGTTTCCAGTCTTATTGCCTTCCGTATTGTAGAAAGTGACGGGCGTGGAGGGCAAATCCTTGTACGTTTCGAGAACTACCATTTGCATCAAACCTCCTTCGTTATCTCGTAGGAGTCCTTCGCTGCGGCCGCATTCTCCTCTTTCTTCACTGGGGCCGCTTCCCTGACACTATCCAGCAGCGCCCCTATGGAAAGCCTCGAGAACATCTTGACGAATGCTCCGACGATAGCCGTGTTAACTATCGGGGCGGTCTCGCTTCCAAGGCCGTGTTTGAGCGCGATCCCGGTCGCATCGACAGTGATCACCTCGTTTGGAACCTTTATCCCAAGATCGTCTCTAGTCCTGGTCGTATTGATCAGTATCTTGCCTTCGGGTTTGAGACCCTGGAAAACGTCGACCATGTTTATGAGGCTCGGATCGAGCACGATTACATAGTCGGGCTCATATATCCCAGCATGGATTCTTATTGGCTTGTCATCGATTCTGCAGTATGCTGTGACGGGGCATCCACGCCTTTCCACTCCAAAAAACGGAAACGCTGAGGCGTGCATCCCATCTTTCACTGCAGCCCGAGCAAGCATCTCTGAGGCCACGACAGCTCCCTGGCCACCTCGGCCGTGCATTCTTATCTCTATCATGAACCTAACACCGGCCTTGAATCCCTTTTTCGACTATAAACCTTTGTCAAGTCCGCCATCTGGCGTGCTACGCAGTGTCAATATGATTTCGCAGAACACGTCGTGTCCACGCCCTCACATCCCCCGATAGGACGCGAGGAATCGGGCATCGAACCTCTGATGTATTTCTCGGAAAGGAATATCTAGCGTCGGACGGATGACAATGCCGATGACGTTCCACTACCTTAGTTTCAGAGCCTTTGTCCACGCGACGGAAGATGAGTCGCGGGTGGTCAAGGCTCTTGTCTTTGCATCAGGCGAGGACAGTATCTCAAGAACCGAATCTTCGGGCTATCATGGGAACCCCATTACGATTCTCGAATTATGTGTCAAGGGAAGGAAGAAGATAGACGCGTTCTTCGACCGACTTGGCAAGGCAAACATCGAAGAACTCATCAGGACAGTCGACAGGAGAGTGGATGATGAATGTTCTTTCTTTCTCAGATTGGACAAGCAGGAAGCGTATCTGGAGAGGTTTGTGCTGTCTGAGAAGGACGATGTTATCGCGATCAGGAGCAAGATCAAGGCATATCCGAGCAGAAGATCTATGGCAATCGATGCGGTATCTCAATACCTCACCTCATTCCTCCATTAGAAGTCGCGATCCGAGTCTGCAAACAAGGCAGCGACGCGATGTCAGAAACTAAGAAAGGATTAATAATCTGGAAAACATCCTGCGAACATTCGCAGGGGTAGCCAAGCCTGGCCAAAGGCGCAAGGCTTAGGACCTTGTCCCGAAGGGGTCCGTGCGTTCAAATCGCACCCCCTGCACCACTTCTGATCCTGGTGACTCGAATATGAAGATGGTATTCTTGACGTATTCTGCATTTTGACGCGTGGTCTGTCTGGGAGGAAACACAAGGACTGCAATCGGAGAAATCACCTAAAGGGATAGGTTCCGGGACTGTCCAACTAGACTCCGCCTTAGGCTTCTCCATTGACGCATACTTGATGATCCAATCGTTCTCCCTTCCGACTTCGTCTCAACTTACAGGAATCTTGTGGCAAGACAACATTTTTATAGCGCATTAGCCACAGGTTGAAACGCAACCATGACGCAGAAGAACGGAATCACATTGAACCTGAGAACACTGTCGAAGGTCATTGAGAGCAAGGTCGGTATTAGCGGAAGCCATGCGAAGGACCTTGCCCTCAGGCTGCTCAATTACTTTGGGTTCGGAATGTCGGTCATAGACAATTGCCTAGATCAGGAGGATAGGAGACTGTTCTACTTCCTGCAGGACCTGAAGATACTGAAGACCCATTGGGAAGAGGCGATACTCGCGAGTGGACGGACCTGGAGGATTTTCTATTGGGATCTTAATATGGACGAGATCGCCAGGGAACTGACGAGGCTGAGTGAGGGAGCGAAGGAGGAAACAGGCCCTTACGAGTCTTTACCAGAAGAGGTATGGTCTAGGGAGAGATCTGCCGAGATCGCTTGATGACCAGTGAGCTTTTTCTACGCTTTCGCCCATGTAGTGTGCGATACCGATGAGTCAGGGAAAGAAGATCCTTCTACTGATCATGGACGGTCTCGGAGACCGGGCGATCAAAGATCTGGGCTTCAAGACCCCGCTCCAGGTCGCCAGAACGCCCAACATGAACTGGTTCGCCAGACATGGATCGAGCGGGTGCATGGATGTGATTGCTCCAGGAATCCGTCCCGGAAGCGATACGTCTCATCTTGCCATCCTCGGATACGATCCCTTCGAGGTGTACACCGGCAGAGGGCCGTTCGAGGCTGCGGGAGTGGGACTTGTCGGAAGGAAGGGAGACGTCGCGTTCAGATGCAATTTCGCCACGGTCGATGAGAGACTAAATGTAGTGGACAGGAGAGCCGGAAGAATCAAGGAACCGGAGACGACGGAACTTGTCAAAAGACTCTCGAAGATCGAGATCGAGGGCGTTCAAGTCACCGTCCGAGAGGCGACGGAGCATCGTGCGGTTCTCCTACTGAGCGGGAAAGGCCTTTCTCCCCGTGTGTCAGACGTCGATCCGCATGCTCTGGCTAGGGTCAAGGACTGCAAGCCCCTGGCCCCGGAAGCGAGAAAGACCGCCAAGGTCGTGAACGAATTTGTCAAGAATTCGCACCAACTGCTCAAGGACCATCCGGTCAACCTGAGGCGGAACGAGCAAGGCAAGCCAGTGGCCAACATCTTGCTTCCGCGCGGGGCGGGCGTCTTCCCAGACATACGACCGTTCCAGGAGAGATACGGTTTGACATCGGCTTGCGTGGCCGGCGTCTCCCTGATCAAGGGAATATGCAGAGTATGCGGAAT
>JAJRAH010000141.1 GCA_028679985.1 Methanomassiliicoccales archaeon | reverse complement strand
GTACGAGCATGTGGGTTAACGAGATCGCAGCGGATGCGGATCGCTTGATTGTCATAACGAGCGTCGAACCGCACTACTTCGCAGGATACACCGGCGGAAGGAAGTCGTTACTCCCAGGCGTTGCATCCTACGAGACGGTCGAGCAGAACCACCGCCTGGCGATGCTGCCGGAGTCGCAGGCGCTGAGGCTGGAGGGCAATCCCGTGCATGAAGACATGGTCGACGCTTTGGAGGTCATGAGGGACAAGCCGATTTTCTCGATTCAGCTCGTCCTCGATCGGCACCAGAACATCTACAGGGCCGCCGCAGGCGATATACACAAGGCTTTCGAGAAGGCCGTCGAATGGGCAAACGAGGTCTATTCGGTCGTGATCGACGAGAAAGTAGATGTGGTGGTCAGCGTCGCCCCTTACCCGATGGATGTCGATCTGTATCAATCCCAGAAAGCTCTGGACAATGGGAAGTGGGCTCTGAAAGAAGGCGGCACGATTATATTCGTATCGAAGTGCAGGGACGGCATCGGACACTCGACGTTCCTCCAGCAATTATCGACCTCGAGCGACCCCAGGGTTGTCCTCGAGAATCTGGCGAAAGAGTACAAGCTTGGATATCACAAGGCCGCGAAGATGGCCGAAATCGCCGGATGGGCAGAGGTGTGCGGCGTGACTGGAATAGATACCGAGGTGCTGAGAAAGGCTAATATAACTCCTTTCGTTAGCGTACAATCCGCAGTCGACGCTGCGTTGGCGAAGAAGACGGATGCAAAGGTGCTCGTGCTGATGGAAGGCAGCGTCACGGTGCCAAGGGTTGGTTGACATGACAACGGACTACATCGAAGCGAAACATCTGAAGGGTGTTCAGAAGACTATGATGACTTGCACTTTCTGCGGGTTCTGCAAGAGCGTCTGCCCCGTTTTCGAGGATATAGGTTGGGATACGAGCGTCGCGAGGGGGAGGATCATCCAGTCTTACGGTCTGTTGGAGAAGGAGCTCCCCGCCGACCCGTCGGTCGTCGAGAACATATATCAGTGCACGACGTGCAAGGACTGCGAGAGAAGATGCCCTTCCAGCATCGAAGTCGTCGACGTGGTGGAAAGGTGTCGGAAGGACCTAGTCGCGAACGGCATGATACTCCCCCAACACAAGAGGGTCATCGAGAACATCCTGAAGTATGGCAACCCTTACGGCGAGAAGAAGAGCATAGTCGAGACGCTCGGAATGACGCCGAGGAACGCGGAGCTCGGTTACTTCGTCGGATGCACGTCCGCCTACAGAAACAGAAACATAGCTGACGCCACCCTGTCCATCTTGAGGAAGCTGGGAGAGGATTACACCCTGGTCGACGAATCCTGCTGCGGAAGCGTCATGCAGAGGGTCGGATGGAATGAGGAGGACTTGGTGGCGCTCATGGAGAAGAACGTCAAGGCGGTGGAGGACACGGGCGTTGATGAGATGATATTCTCTTGCGCCGGGTGCTACCGCATGTTCAAAGAGGAGTATCCCAAGTTCGTCAAGGTCAACTTCAAGGTGCGTCATGTTTCGGAGTTCCTGGCGGAGAAGGAACTGAATCTTTCGTCCCTGAAGAAGACAATCACATATCACGATCCATGCCATCTCGGCAGGCACTGTCAAGTTTACGATGCACCGAGGAATGTTCTGGCAAAGATTCCGGGCGTGAACTTCAAGGAGATGACGAGGCACGGCGATACGGCAAGATGCTGCGGTGGTGGTGGCGGTGTGCGCTCTGCCTACCCGGATCTCTCGGGGAAGGTTGCGGGGAGACGAGTGGCGGAGGCGGAGTTTGCCGAGCTTCTCGTCACTGCCTGTCCTTTCTGCGTGAACAACCTGAAGGTCGGTAAGGATGAGATCGGGTCGAAGGTCGAGATCAAGGATCTCGTCGAGGTTCTCGATCCGCTCCTGTCGGGCTGACATGATAGCTAGGGCGCGCGCGTATTCGTCATTTCGGGAAGCCGCGGATGAGTGGCGGCGCATGGGCATCAGAGAAATCGCAGACAACATGCCGGAGATCGCTAGCACAATTTTCGTTTTCGTGGAGGGAGAAAGCGATGCGATGCTCAGTGTTCTTGGTGACGTAGTTCGGGCGCTGGGCGGCTCGGCAACTAGATGCGATTCCGCCGCTGCAAAGAGGCTGATGGTTTGCGGCAGTCACAAGCTCTTCGACAAGCTCTCGAAGCGGTCCTCAGTTCCCGCAGCGAATCTCGTTTCATCAGCGCTCGGCAACTTCTACGCTTCCGAGACGCCAAGCATCGAGACGTCCTCCGACCCCATCTCATTCGCGAGGACGAAGGTCATGGGCGTATTGAACGTGACGCCGGATTCGTTTTCGGATGGTGGAGCGTTCATCAACAAGGAAGACGCGGTGAGGAGAGCCTTCGAGATCGCGGATCAGGGAGCTGACCTCATCGACATCGGCGGCGAGTCCACGCGTCCGTTCTCCGAGCCGGTCTCGGAGAAGGAGGAAATGGATAGAGTATTGCCAGTGCTGGAGGAAGTGGCCCCGTCGCTTTGCGTCCCGATTTCGATCGACACGATGAAACCGGCGGTCGCCAGGAAAGCGGTGGAACTCGGTGCTAGAATGGTCAACGACGTCAGCGGTCTCAGGAATCGGGAGATGATCGATACGGTCGCCGAGCTCGATGTCCCTGTCGTCGTGATGCACATGCGGGGGATCCCAAAGACGATGCAGGTCGACGTCAGATACGACGACATCGTCGGGGACATCATGCTGTACATGGCGGAGCGGATGGGAGAGGCCATCGAAAGGGGCGTGAGGGAAGAGAAGATCATGCTTGATCCCGGGATTGGCTTCGGCAAGGAATTGCACCACAACCTCGAAATCATCAGGAGGCTGAGAGAGTTCCGCTCTCTCGGACGTCCGATAGTGATCGGGCCGTCAAGAAAGGGATTCATAGGGAAGGTCCTCGGCCTTCCGAGTGGGGAGAGGCTCGAGGGAAGTCTCGCAGGAGTGGCCGCCTCCATCCTGAACGGAGCGAACATCGTTCGAGTTCATGACGTCAAGGAGACGGTCCGGGTTTGCAGGATGCTGGATGCAATCCTTCTCGGAATGAACGATGAATCGCCTTCGGACTCCTGCGGCACTAGCCGATGAAGAAGCTCACTATGGCAACCACCACGATGAGGACGATCGCCGCGGCATAGAAGTAGAGCATCGTCCTCCTGCTCTTCTTAGCTTTCTGATCGTAGGTCGCCTTGCATTCATCCGAGCAGAAAGACTCCGTGTCAGGGATCGGCGCGTCGCAGACCCGGCAGTGCGTGTGAGGTGGAAGTGGCTCGGGCATTTCGTTCGTCACTCGAACTGTCTTGCTGTACTTAAGATTGTTGGGACGACTATCCCAGGAAATCCAGGACGGTCGACTTGAGTACCTGCGCGCACTGCACTACGCTGCCTATCTCGACGTACTCATCGGCCTCGTGGCCAGTGCAGCCTTTCGGACCATATATTACGGTTGGTATTCCCGCAAGGTTCAGGGTCCCTGCCTCAGGCCAAGCGGCCATCCCTTCGACGGGGCACACAATACCGTTCTTGGCCGCCGAATTCACAAGGCATCTCACGATTCTTTCGTCAGGCGATATCTCAGTGGCAGGTCTGAAGAAGCACAGCTCCGTGCTCGCCTCTATGCCTTCGCTCGCAAGGCGCTCAACAATCATCCGGAATTCATCTTCGATCTTCTCTCTCGTCTCGCCCGGCACGGTCCTTCTTTCGACCGTGAGAGTGCAGCTCGCCGGGTAAGTTGACCAGCCTTCCCCTCCACTGATTTGAGAGGCGTGGAGGGACGGAGGTCCCAGCATTGGGTGACTTGCCTTGGACAGCTTCCCGTTCAAGGAGGATAACTCCTCCAGGAGTCTGCCGGTCCTTATGATGGCGTCGATTCCTCTGGCAAAGTCGCTTCCGTGAGCGGCCTTTCCGAGAACACGGAACCTCTGCCATGCAAAACCCTTGTGTGCGATTATGGCTTTCATCCCGACAGGTTCCAAATCCACCGCCGCGTCGGCCTTGACTTTCTTGACGAGTGCCTCAACACCTGCCGCTTCGTACTCTTCATCGACTGTCGCGGCGATGACAAGTTCTCCGTCGAAATTCCCCCGTTCCACGGCCAGGTCTTCGGCTGTCGCGACGGCTGCCGCGAGCCCCGCCTTCGTGTCCGAGGATCCCCTGCCATACAGCCTGTCGCCAACGACCGCGGGATCGAAGGGCGGGATCGTCATGGTGTCCACGCCAACGGTATCCATGTGGGCCAGGACGAGCAGTCTCTTCTCGCCGTTCCCTCGTCTCAGCCTGCCGATGACGTTGTTTCTCCCCTCGGTCACTTGCTGCAATTCCACGTCGAGACCAGCAGCTTGTAGCAGTCGTGCAACATGCTCTCCGATCTCGCCCTCCCCCTTGTGAGACGGAGACATGCAAGGGTTGACGCTGTCGATGGCCACGAGCCCCTTCAAAAGCTCGACTATTGATTCTCTTTCGATTCGGGGCATCTCACTTCTCCTTGAAGAGGTCCGTGGAGAAGTATCGCATTCCCGTATCTGGTATGACCGTAACGACCTTCCTCCCTTTTCCCAGTCTCATGCCTACTTTGATGGCAGCGGCGACGTTCGCCCCTGCTGAGATGCCTCCGAGTATTCCCTCTTCCTTCGCGAGTCTCCTCGCCATCTTGATCGCATCCTCGTCGCTGACGACCTCGACATCCGTGATAAGGTCCGTGTCTACGATGTCGGGAATGAAGCCGTCGCCGATACCTTCGATTCGATGGGGTCCGCATCTTCCGTCAGACATGACCGCGCACTCTTCGGGCTCGACGGCGACGATCCTGGCATTGATCCCCCTTTTCTTGAAGCAGGTGGCAACGCCCATGAGCGTTCCTCCCGACCCGACCCCCGCGACGAAGGCATCAACGTCTCTTCCGGCCTGCTTGATGATTTCGGGTCCAGTTGTCTTCAGATGCGCCCGCACGTTGTCGAACGACGTGAATTGTCCAGGGACCCATACCTTCGGATCGGATGATCTTATCTCGTCTACCTTCTCCACGCATTTGTCGACCTCGGTCTCGGAGCCAGGGGTGAACACGATTTCCGCACCGTAGGCTTTGAGCACTTTCTTTCTCTCATCACTCATCCCGCGCGGCATCACGATGGTGACGCGGTACCCCTTCACGAGTCCTGCCAGGGCGAATGCGATGCCAGTGTTGCCCGTCGTCGCCTCGACGATTCGATACCCGGGTTTGATATCTCCTCTCTTCTCCGCTTCCTCGATCATGAACGCTGCGATGCGGTCCTTCACGCTGCCGCTCGGGCCGATGAATTCGATCTTCGCTAGGATCTCTGCGCAGTTCTTCGGGGCGATTCTCCGGAGTCGGACCATCGGGGTATTGTATCGAGTGTCAAGAATGCTCTCCAAGACCTTCATCCGAACCACTCACTGGACATTGCCTTTCCATTAGAATAATCTTAGCCTCCCAAACGGATTCGGAGAGCGTCTAGTATGGCGTGGCTCTTAAAAGGCAAAGAGTTAAGCGCGGTCAATCCGATTCACCCGGTCAATGCGCCGACCATCTGTTGCTAGGGAGCGGACTGGGTCACTGTCGACGGGGGTGTCAGTTGTTGAAGAGGATTCTTATCAACTTGGACAAGTGCATCGGCTGCAGGTCTTGTGAGATTGCTTGTGCTACAGAACACACGCCTCCACAGGATCTTGCTCTGTTGTCGCCGAAGGAGCGACGACAACTGGCTAGGATGAGGGTTCGATGCGGACTCATAGAACTCGCGAATGATCAAGAAGGCAAGCCGGTCTTTGGACAAGTGAAGACCAAGATACCGAAGGGGAAGGCATACCCTATCCACTGTCGCCATTGCGACGAGCCGAAGTGCGTCGAGGCGTGCATGTCGGGAGCATTGGCAAAGGCGGATGATGGTGCCGTTCGCCACGACGGAATAGGATGCGTCAGATGCTGGATGTGCATAATGGCATGCCCCTACGGTGCGATCCTGATAGATCCGAAGGGAAAGAGCATTCTGAAGTGCGACCTCTGCCCGAGTCGCGAGACCCCAGCATGCGTCGAGGCGTGCAAGACCGGGGCGTTGGTGCTCGTTTTCGATGCGGATCGCGTCGCAAATGTACGCGCGGACGCGACAGCAGAGGGGGGCTGACCGGGATGGAATCGTACAAGTATGTCGTGATTGGAAACAGTGCAGCTGGGATCGGCACCTGCGAGGGAATCAGGAGAGTCGACAAGAAAGGTACCGTCGCAGTGATATCCGATGAGAACATGCATACGTACTGCCGCTGCCTTACGTCCTATTTCATCGGGGGAAAGGTTACCGAGGAGGGTTTGCTCTTCCGCCCCAGAGACTACTATAGGAAGAACGGCATAACTCCCATCCTGGGGGCGAAGGTTTCGAGGATCGATCCAGCTGAGAACCGCATTGAACTTGATGATGGCAGGAAGATAGGATACTCTCAGTTGATGCTCGGCCTAGGAGCCAGCCCGGTCATGTACGATATCCCTGGAAAGGAGAAGCAGGGCGTCTTTGTGCTGAGGACATATGAGGACGCGAAGAAAATCGCGCTCGCTGCGAAGCCGGGCAAGAAGGCCGCAGTGCTGGGAGGCGGTCTGGTGGGACTGAAGTCGGCGGACGCGCTGCACCACAGAGGAGTGGAGGTCTGGGTGATCGTTACGTCCCCGCAGATAATGTCGCAGACGATGGACAGGGACGGTGCGGATATTCTCAGGAAGCAGCTTGAGGAGAACGGATTGCATGTCATGACCGAAATGGAGGTCGTTGAGATAGTCGGGAAGGACCGGGCGGAGGGGGTCAAGCTGAAGAACGGGGATGTTCTCCCGACCGAGATCGTGATATTCGCGAAAGGGGTCAGACCGAACACCAAGCTTGCGAAGGAGGCGGGAATCGCATGCGACTACGGGATTGCGGTTGACGCTCACATGAGGACTAGCGTTCCGAACATCTACGCTGCTGGGGATGTGGCGGAGGCGAAGGACTTCATCAGCAGGGGCAACTACATTCACGCGATCTGGCCGAACGCCGTCGAGCAGGGCATAGTCGCAGGCAAGAACATGGCCGGCATGAATGTCGAGTACGAAGGTGGCATTGCGATGAACTCCGTCGATCTGTTCGGCCTTCCGTCAATCGCGGTCGGACACACAAGGGTCAAGAAGGACACTGGGTTTGAAGTGATAAGTCTCATCTCGCCAGAGCACCGATACTACAGAAAAATCGTGCTCAAGGATGACGTGATAGTCGGATCGGTCTGCATCGGATGCATCGAGAACGCAGGCGTGTTCACGGGATTGATACGTAGGCGTGCGAACGTCGGGAAGATCAAAGATGCCTTGCTGAGGGACGATTTCGATTTCGCGAAGGTTGTGGCGGAAGGCGTGGTCGACGATAAGGAGCACTTCACTACGTGCGGCTGATCGGGGACCTCGGACCTTGAGGGTGAACAGATCCTATTAGGGATGTCGATCGATGCGCGTACGAGCGCTGTCAGACTCGTGCTACCACACTTTAATTAATCGATAGGCAATCTCCGGTCATATGTGGAAGGTCCTCGGCGTCGAAACTTCAATATTGAAGGCCGGACAAATCTGGAAGGAGCGCGTCCTGCATCTCTCGAAGAGGAAGAAGGGCAGAGACAGATTCCTGCAGATCATGGATCGAGCCGACGTGAACCATTGGTTCGACGCACAGGAAGAGCTCCACGTCCTCTACGTTCAATTTCCGATCGACACCAAAGCCGAGGATCTGAAGTTCTTCAAGGCCTTCGTCGTGAAGGTGATGAAGGGAGTGCCTGAGCCAGTAATCGAATTCAATGGCATACCGCAGCGATTCACCATCGTGATGACATCGGAGGAAGAGGAAGATGTCTACAAGAGCCTCAAGGAACCGTCTGAATGAGGCTTAGGCAGAGTGTCCTCCCCGCTCGTCAACCTGATAGTTCGCATTCTCATTCCAGATTCTTGAGCGTGTCGACCACAGTCCGAAAGTCCGTGAACTCATCGTGAGGTATCCTGTTCTCGTTCAAAAGGCCAGCGAGTTTCGATCCCGCTACTGCGAATGGATGATCGGATATCCTCGCGGCATTGAAATCCGTCGTTCCGTCCCCGATGTAGACCACGGTCCTGCCTGCGCTCCTATGTTGTCTCACGAGGTCGTCCTTGAAACTGACGGAGGAAGGATAGCGTAGCTTGGGGAACTCGAACTTCACGCCGTTCCGAGTCACTCGGACTCGAGGGGCGACGATGTCGATTTCGTTCTTCAAGCCGTTTCTGGCCAGGAAGTGCCGTATGTAGAAGTCGAGACCCGCGCTGGCTATGATGAACGGAATGCGCTTTGACCGACAATGTTCTATAAGATCGCTGAACCCGGGTCTTGTCTCCACGACCGAATCAAGCGTGTCGATTATGCGCTTCCGCGATGCCGTCACCATCCCGAACTGCCGCCCCATGCAATCTTCGAGCGATATTTCTCCACTGTCGAGTCTCTGATCTAGCGTCTTCCAGTCACCTTCCGCCAGTTCCTCGAGGACGTACTCGGCTGTGTCGATCTTCACTATCGTTCCGTCGAAATCACAAAGGATGACATCATTCATTGAAAGCACTCGAATGCCTGGATGTCTCGGGAACCTAAAATCGCTTTCGCAGGTATCATGTTAGGCTTCTTAATGGAGCAGAGTGGATAGATTTGAAAGGCCCGAGCATACTATTTATTAGCTGAATGCCATAACGACCGCTTAACTAGGAAAGGACAGGAGTTTCCGGCAATCTGGGTGTAATCCGGGGGAATGGACGATGGCGAATGACAAGACAATAGAATCGGTTATGGAAGAGCACAGGCGATTTCCACCTTCGAAGGAGTTCAGCGAGCGCGCGCACATCAGGAGCATGCAGATGTACGAGCAGATGTACAAAGAGTCGATATCGAATCCGCCGGCTTTTTGGGAGAAGTGGGCCAAGGATCTGGACTGGATCAAGCCGTGGGAATCGGTCTTCGACTGGAATGTTAAGGAAGCCAAGTTCACATGGTTCAAAGACGGCAAGCTGAATGTTTCCTACAACTGTCTTGACAGGCACTGCAGGGGGGCGAGGAAGAACAAGGCCGCCCTTATATGGCAAGGGGAGGCCGAGGAGGATGTCAGGATTTTCACATACCAACAGCTCCTTTATGAGGTCTGCAGGTTCGCCAATGTCCTGAAGAGCAAAGGGATCAAGAAAGGGGACAGGGTGTCGATCTACCTGCCGATGATCCCCGAGCTGCCGATCGCTATGCTCGCCTGCGCTAGAATAGGTGCGATACACAGCATAGTGTTCGGAGGGTTCAGTTCTGAGTCGCTCCGAGACAGAATTGCAGACAGCACCTGCAGGCTTCTGATCACTTCCGACGGAAGCTTCCGGAGCGGGAAGCTCGTTCCGCTGAAATCGAATGCAGACCAGGCTCTGGAGAAGGGGACTTCGGTCGAGAGCGTCGTCGTTGTCAAGAGGACCGGTATGCCCGTGGAAATGAAGGAAGGCAGAGACTCCTGGTGGCACGAAGAGGTCGAGAAAGTGTCCGCGGTCTGTGAGCCCGAGGTAATGGATGCTGAAGACCCTCTATTCATTCTCTACACCAGCGGTTCCACCGGAAAGCCGAAGGGCGTGCTGCACACGACTGCCGGTTATCTGCTTTTCGTCATGCTCACGTTCAGATGGATATTCGATTACAGGGAGGAGGACACGTTCTGGTGTACGGCCGACATCGGATGGATCACTGGGCACAGCTACATCGTCTACGGTCCGTTGGCCGAGGGCGCCACATCACTTATGTATGAGAGCGTCCCGACCTACCCACAGGTTGACAGGTTCTGGAAGATCGTAGAGAAGTTCAAAGTGAACATCTTCTACACCGCTCCGACGGCACTCCGGTCCCTCATGAGGGAGGGAGAGCAGTGGCCGAAGAGCAGGGACCTATCGAGTATCAGGCTCCTCGGAACGGTTGGCGAGGCCATCAACCCCGAGGCGTGGATGTGGTACTACAACGTGATCGGAGGGGGACGATGTCCGATCGTCGACACTTGGTGGCAGACCGAGACCGGTGGAATACTGATAACCCCGCTTCCAGGGGCGATGGTGCTGAAGCCGGGTTCGGCGACGAGGGCCTTCTTCGGAATCGAGCCGGGGATCTTCAGGGAGGACGGAACCGAAGCTGGCACGAATGAAGGAGGCTACCTGGTCATTAAGAAGCCGTGGCCCGGACTGATGAGAACCGTGTATGGACAGCACGAGCGGTTCAAGGAGATGTACTGGTCGAGATTCCCAGGCGTGTATCTCGCGGGAGACGGAGCGAGAAGGGACGCGGACGGGGACATTTGGATAATGGGAAGGGTGGATGACGTCATCAAGGTCTCCGGGCACAGGATTGGTGCGGCCGAGGTGGAGAGTGCACTGGTCAGTCACAGGGACGTTGCCGAGGCTGCCGTCGTTCCTATGCCCCATGCGATAAAGGGCGAGGCGATCTTCGCATTCGTCACTCTGAAAACCGGCGTCAAGGAGTCTCCAGAGCTGAAGAAGGAACTCATCATGCATGTCCGGAAGAGCGTAGGCCCGATCGCGGCACCGGAGATGATACAGTTCGCTAATGCGCTTCCGAAGACGAGAAGCGGCAAGATCATGAGGCGCATACTGAGGAAGATTGCAACCGGCTCGGTAGAAGACCTGGGCGACACGACAACTCTCGCGGATCCCAGCGTCGTAGACAAGCTTGTCTCGGCAAGAAAGGAGCTTGAGAAGTAGACGGGACGACATCTGCAAGGGTGACGAAGACACGAGTCGAAGCGAAAGGGGCGATTGAGGCGTCTCGTCTTCATGATTCCCTCGTAGGTCTAGTCTCGGCTAAAGAGAGTCTCTATCGATATGCAGGAATCACTCTGCACCCTCTCTACGTCTAGGACTGCGCAACCACTCTTTCACGAGCGGGTCGAACACCGTGTTGGCGGCAACGATTCTCACAGTCCGGTTCCTGAGGAGAGCGGTTATGCCGTCGACGACTCCCCTCGCGCTCTTCCAAGTCTTGACGTAAGCAGCGTAGCCTTGGTCAGAAAAGGCGTCAAGTTCCGTTCTCGAGAGGCCCTCCTTGTTGTATTCGAAAATTCTGTGATTCGTTTTCCAGTCATCTGGGCCGACGATGCCTTCCTCCACCAGCTTATCCCATATCGGCGTACCTATCAAGCAGTCCAGGACGTTCATCTGGACGGCATGCGGTCTCGCCTTCCCGATGAACTCGATGGTTTTCAGGATTTCATCCTTTGTCTCCCCGGGAGCCCCTATTATGAAGGATGCGATTGCCACCATGCCCGCTTTCTTGGCGTTCTCGATGGCGCGGGCCGATTGCTCCGGCGTTATGCCCTTCCTGAAGTAGTCGAGAACATCCTGAGACGCGCTTTCGACACCGAAGTAGATGATGTTGAATCCCGCCTTCTTCATCATCCTCAGAAGCGAGTACGAAGCATTGTCAACCCTGCCCTCGCAGTAGAACTGCATCTTGATCCTCTTCGATCTGATCAGCTCGCAAATGCGCTCCATTCTCTTCCGGCTGTGTGTGAGGTTGTCATCGATCATTACACAAGACTCGTAGCCTTCGTCGTACAGCATCTCCAGCTCCTTGACGACGTTCTCTGCGCTGCGCGGACGCCATCTTCTGTTCGAGAAAGCAGCGCAGGAGCAGTATGTGCAGTTGAAGGGACAGCCTCTGGAGCTACAGAATGTGGTCAGCTTGCCGAAGGTGAGCCTTATGCTGTCGAAGTAATAGGCGTAGTCAACAGTCTGTGCAAGGTGTCTCGCCGGAAATGGTAGGGAGTCGAGGTTCTGGACCGTCACCAGAGGGTTGGAGTGGTAGGAATCGCCATCGACGTAGCTGATTCCCTCCACATCCTTCGGTTTCACACGATCTTCTATGCAATCCAGAAGTCGAGGGAAGGCATTTTCCGCTTCTCCTTTGATTATGAAATCCACGAACAGATATTCTCTGAGGATCCGCTCGGCTGCGAAGGTCGCTTGGAATCCACCCATAACCGTCCGAGTCTCGGGAAGCACCCTCTTTATGTCGCTCAGTGTCTCAATCGCTTTGAGAAAGGTGTGGGTCGAGGAGTTGATACCGAAGACGTCCGGTTTTTCTTTCACGACTCTCTCGACGAGATCCTCTTTGCTGAGATTCTCGCAGAAGGCGTCGATGACCTTGACTTCATCATCTCTTCTTGCGGTGAGAGATGACGCTATGTACAGCAGACCGAGCGGAGGCCAGAGTTCTGTAGTCTTCCACGGCGGAGTCGAGAGGACGACTTTCACAGTCTCCCCCTACCACCTTGAAACAACCTGAATCCCAACCTTCTCATCTAGCCTACATAGAGAGACCCTTAGAACATATGCTTTGTCATGGTCGAGCTTCGCATCTCCATGCCAGATTCATGCTGCTTGAGAGGAGGAACGTTCGGAGGGCAGGAGTCTCTTATCCGTGTGAAGGAAACATCTTATAACCTTGAGGTACGTCCGAATTGGTGAGGAGATGACGATGGAATCGAGCAAAGGCAGAAATGTGTTCGAGGTTCCGGGTTTCACATGGCGCCTATCGACAACGATACTGCTGGGAGTCGTCTGGCTGTCGTTCCTCATACTCTGGCTGTTCTTCTGGGCGGGAGGTTTTGACGTCTATCAGAATCTGGCAGTGATCTTCGTGTCGATTATCGTTGTGATCGGACTGCTCGGAGCCATGTGGGCGTCATGGGGCATCAGGTATGCCAAAGAATACGAAGGGAAGAACATCGAGTGGAAACAAGACTGGAACAGATGGTTCGGATGGAGAGGCGTCGCCTCGGCCATCATCTGGATCGGATGGCTCATATGGCTGCTCGTTTGGCTGTTCTTCTATGCAGGTAGCTACAACTTCTATCAGAATCTGGCGATATTCATCGTTTCGCTGCTGGCGGCCGGCGGCATATCCGGAGTCATATGGGGGACACTGGGCCGGCGGATGAGGTGGTAGATCCTCAACTACCCTGGAACAGCGGTGAAGGAAACCGATGGAAGCCAATGGACTGGGAATCATCATGAACGAGTATGCGGTTCTTTGATGGTCCAGATTCGAAGCGTAACCTCGGAAGACTGTATCGTCATTCCGGTTCGAGGAGTTCGAATCCAGTTTTGCTGTCGAACTTCCTAACCGATCTGGTTCCTAGCAACTCGAACATCACGACCTCGGCAACCTGCCAGACTCTCACGCCTCTTCTGATGCATCCGG
>JAJRAH010000018.1 GCA_028679985.1 Methanomassiliicoccales archaeon | reverse complement strand
TCAGGACTTCCTTGACGTCTGGATATGAAACGAAGGCTTCCATCACGGCCGATGGATCGTCGTCTCCAACTAGGATATCTATGTCGCCGACGGTTTCCTTCCCGCGCCTCAGACTCCCGGCGACTGTCACCAGGTCCAATGAACCAGACGACTTCAGGTATTCCACGTACGCGCTCGCGATCGGATACGCGTCACCCAGCAACGTCCGCCCGCCCTTGGATTCGAGCGTCCTGATGCCTGCTAGGATCTTCTCCTCCGATTTCTCGCCAAAGCCCTTCAAAGCGCGGAGCTTGTGCTCTTCCGCGGCGTTCTTCAGCTGCTCGACGTTCGATATGCCGAGCTCGCTGTAGAGAATCATGACTGTCTTAGGGCCGACCTCCGGCACCTTGAGTATCTGGAGAAGGCCTTGAGGAACCTGAGCCCTTAGCTTCTTCAGGTGGGACAACTCACCAGTCTCCAGTATCTCCTGGATCTTCTTGGCTACGGACTCCCCGACGCCCGGGATCTCCTCCAGCTTTCCCTCGTCCGCCAGCTTCGAGACGGGCTCGTCCAGTCCCTCTATGCTTCTGGCAGCCCGCCTGTAGGCGTTGGGCTTGAAGGCGACGCCCTGGAGCTCCAGAATGTCGGCGACCTCGTAGAAAATGGCGGCGATCTCGTTGTTGTCCATACGACCTCCTAGAACCCCTTTGGAATCACCCATGTCTGCGATATACGTTTCCACAGGCTTGTCGAAGTTGTCCTGTTGAGAGACACGACCGCCCAGAACTGCCACGGCAAAGGCACTTATGAATGCCATAGAATCCTCTGCTGGCCTGACTTATGTGTCAATGTTTTATACCATCAAGGATATATCCATATCACAAGAGGTATGATTCGAATGCTTTCCGCCGAGTTGATCACCACACTGGCCAAGAAAGGGAGGATCGATATCATACGCACTCTGAAGGCGTTTCCCGGCCGGGATTTCACGATCAACGAACTCGCGAAGGTGTCGAAGGTTCCGACGATGACCGCCTGGAGGGCCGTGAAGGACCTCAAGAAGGCCGGATTGGCAAGGACAAGGAGATTCGGCAACGCGATCAGCGTCTCGATAACCGAGGACAGAGAGAAGCTCCGCTCCCTGAGGCTCGTTCCTGACACCGACCCCCAGAGAAGCGCGGCGAGGCTGTTCGCGGCGAAGCTCTCTGAGAACCCCTGGACATCGGAGTTCAGGCTGTTCGGGAGCATAGGCAGGGGAGAGCATTCGCCAGGAGAGGAAGTGGATGTCGCCGTCGTGTTCGACGAAGGCCGCATCTCAGAGGCCGACGCAAAATCCGAAGCCGGCCGCGTAGCGGACGGTATCAGAGACGAGACGAACGTGACGATATCACCCTTGTGCATAGCCCAGAAGGACATGTCTCGAAAAGGAGGGCTCGCCGCTGAGCTGAGGGACAGAGAAGTGATCTGGAAGCGTTGAATCGGGACCTATGTCGACCTGACCTTCGAGAAGTAATCGTAGACCAGCCTGGCTATCTTTCCCTCGGCCATCTGGGCCTTCTCAGGATTCTTCTCCTCGAGCCTCTTGAAGAACACGCACAGCACCACGTGCGACCTCGAGGACACAAAGATGATTCCAGCGTTGTTGACAGATCCAGCCGTAATGCCCGCCTTGGCAGCTACAGGCACGTCCTCCGAGAGGAACTGAGGTATCGAAGAAGCGGTGTGTCCCCGCATGAGCATGGAGAGCATCTCCTTGCTTCTGCCGGAAGACACGACCTCCTCCTTGAGGATCTTCTCGAGCATCAGGCCGATCTCGCGAGGTGTGCCTACGTTGTCGAAGACCTGGTCGTACTCCCTCTGCATCTTGAACTTCTTCTCTTCCTTGACGCCGTACAGGTTCTCGTACTGGTTCCTGAAATCGACGATCGTGAGCGAGACATAGTCCCTGTCGATGTCGTTCAGGACCTTCATACGCTCGATGTCGTTCATGCCCTTCCACTTGCGCGCGGCCTCCACAGATGCCAGATCCCTGAAAGGTCCCTTGCCCATGGAGAGCAGGAAACCTTCCCTCCAGGGCAGATAGATGGATGTCTTGGCAAGGCCGAGGTCGCGTATGAGCATGTTCACGCTCTGAATGCCGACCCTCTTCCACAGCATCTCGGAAGCGGTGTTGTCGGTCGCGACAATCATGAGGGTGAGGAGGTCACGGACCGTGAGCTCGAGGCCAGGGCTGAGGTACTGGAGTATGCCTGAGCCTATGCACATGTTCCTCGGCTCCAGCCTGATCTTCTCTTCCATCGAGATCAAGCCGACATCAACCTGCCTGAAGACCTCGACCATGAGGGGGACCTTGAACACGCTGCCGAGAGGGAAGATCTTGTCCGCATCTATGGCTATCTCCTTGCCAGACTCGACGTGCTTCAGATAAAATCCGAACTGTCCCTTGACGTCCTTCGAAATCTTGAGGATGTCCGACCGGAGCTTCACGAACTCGCCGCGCGAAGCAACGGCTTGTTTCGACTTGTCAGGATTCAACCGTGGTTCCCCCACACGCCGGCGGCTATCTCTAACGGCTGACGGACTCTCCCCAGCAGTCTCCCCCCGGTACCGGAAAGGATTGGGATGACAGTATATAGCTACTTCGATTTTGCAGCCGAATGTTGTAGGCCAGATTGCTCAGACGGTCCAAGAAAACGTGGAATGCAATTCAGCCAGAGGATCGGATAGAAGGGGGGTCAGAGATTGAAAGAGAGCGCGAACCCGGTCAGGGGGAAAGGGGGGGAGGAGAGTGGCTGACTCAAGTTGCGAGGAAAATCCTTGTTTCCCTCTTCCAATCTCTTGAAGGGGGGAATCACCGACCTTCGTTCATATAGGTGTTGCAGTGGAAATCAGCTGTGATAACGATGTTCCCCCCCATCCAGACGTAAAGGTTTATTCGCTAAAGGGGGATTCCCGGGGGCTCATGAGAAAGGACATCGGAAAGCGCATCCGAGAGGTCAAAGCGGTCGTGTTCGACCTAGACGACACTCTCGTGGAGTCCACAGTCAATTTCCCGAAGTTCAAGGGTCTCGTGATAGACAGGATCGCCAGCTACGGTGAGGACCGAGCGGACTACAGCACGAACGAGACCGTTGTCGCAATCATCAACAGAAACGAGGCGAGGATGAGAAGGGATGGCGTTTCCAACGCGGAGATGAAACGCCGGCTTGCCGAGCTGGACAAGATCATGGACGAAGTGGAGATGGAGCGCGTGTCCGAGACGGCAGCCTACGAAGGCGCGCATCGGCTGCTCAAGCTGCTTCGG
>JAJRAH010000140.1 GCA_028679985.1 Methanomassiliicoccales archaeon | reverse complement strand
CTCCTTTGGGACCTGGAGGTCTCTCTGTTGGAGGCGGACGTGGCACTTTCGGTGGTGGAAGAGATCAAGGCCGAAGTGAGGAACGACCTGGTCGGAAAGAAAGTGGACAAGAAGTATGACGTCTCGGATGCCGTGGAAATGGCACTCAAGAGCGCCATTCAGAAGGTCCTGAAGGAAAATGAGTTCGATTTTGATGCGTTCGTGGCATCGAAACAGAAGCCTGTCGTGATCATGTTCGTGGGGATAAACGGCACCGGCAAGACGACTGCGATAGCAAAGATAGCGTATCGCTTGCAGAAGAGCGGTCTCAGCTCGGTCCTGTCGGCTTCGGATACGTTCAGGGCAGGCGCGATCGAGCAGCTGGGGGTACACGGGGAGAGGCTGGGCTGCAAGGTCATCAGGCACAATGCGGGGAGCGATCCCGCGGCGGTCGCATATGACGCGGTCGAACACGCGAAAGCAAGGAAGAGGGACGTCGTCTTGGTGGACACCGCCGGAAGGATGCAGACGAACGTGAACCTGATGGACGAGATGAAGAAGGTGAAGAGGGTCGTCAAGCCGGATCTTGTCGTGTTCGTCGGAGACTCGCTCGCCGGCAACGACGCGGTCGAACAAGCGATGACATTTGATAAAGAGGTCGGCATAGATGCCGTCATCCTGACGAAGATAGATGCGGATGCCAGAGGCGGGGCGGCGCTTTCGATCACGCACGCAGTGCACAAACCGATAGCATTCGTGTCGACGGGGCAGGACTACGAATCCCTTGTCAAGTTCGACAGCAAGTGGATGGTGGACAGGCTCTTCTCGGAGACTCGCGCAGGCGAGTGATTTTCAGCTTCTGCCGCCAATCGAGTGAGCGCAGAGATGATGATTTGCCAGCAGCTCCGATAGATCGCCGATCGCTCAGGGTATGTCAGAGTCCGTCGATATCGTTGCCGTAGCAGAGCGATCCCATCAGTATGGCAAACACTTTCGCGTCGGAGATGAGATTCTCGACCTTCGAGAACTCGTTCACCGAGTGGGCATTCTCTTCGACGGTCTGCCATGCGTAGGCCTCGAAGCCAGCCAGTCTGAACAAGTTCGCACAAGTTCCTCCGCCGATTCCTCTGGCAACCGGGTCGATCCCGCAGACCGTCTTGATCGCTTTGGTCAGGGCGGTCATCCCGTCAGTCTCAACGCCTGAAGGCGGCCCCGCCTTGGTCATCTGCTCGGTTGAAAGCTCGATGTTAGCTCCGGTCCTGTCCTCGAAGAGCTTTGCGATCTTCTTGATGGTCTTCATGACTTCTTCCGGCTCGTACTCTGGCAAGAGTCTGATGTCGATATAGAACACGTCCTCGCCCGGTACGGTGTTGATGTTTCCGACGGTCTGGTGGCGCTTAGTTGGCTCGAACGTCGAGATTGGAGGTATGAAGATGTTGTCCACCTTCCCATATTTCTCGGTGAGGTGATCGAGGAGAAATGTCATGAACTTCGACCCGACCTTCATGGCGTTTATTCCCTTCTCGGGCGTAGACGCGTGAGTCTGCTTTCCTTCCACCGTGACCTTGAGCCACATGATGGATTTCTCGGCGACCTCGACCACCGATCCGTCCGGGACTCCATAGTCGGGGACATAGATCGTGTCGCCGCTTCTGAACACGCCTTCTCTGATCAGGAACTTGATTCCCTTCTCGCTCCCTCTTTCCTCGTCTGCCACGATCGCGAGGCCCATCGTCTTCTCCCCGCTGAGGGAGAGTTCGTTGAGGGCCTTGGCCGCGTAGAGGGAGGCTATTATCGCTTGGCCGTTGTCCTCCGAGCCGAGCCCGTATAGCTTACCATCGACCACCCTTGGAGAGAACGGGGGGTAGGTCCAAGCATCTAGGTCGCCCGGCGGGACTGTGTCCATATGAGTCACGATCCATGCAGTCTGTTCCGACGAGCCTCTCCTTCTCGCAACGATGTTTGGCCTGAGACGCAGGTGCACGCGCTCGTCGAGCGCGTCGAACATCTCAACCTCTTCGAAGCCGCAGCGCTCAGCGAGTTCCTTCAAGTATCGGGCTCGCTCGAATTCGCCATCGCCGCCGTTCTCGGGGCCGATCGCCGGGATGCGCAGAAGCTCACCCAGCGCCCCGATCATTTCCTCCTTGTACCCGTCAATGGCCGCAAGCAACTGCTCCACGGAAGGCATCGTATTCCTCGACATTGAAGTGTATTGTGCATATTAAATTATTGTCTGGTGCTTATTATGATATGCAACTGACTCCTGCAAGAACTGATTCGCTACAATCGATCGTAATCTGCCCTAGCGCTACTGGTAGACGTGGAACCCTCTTCCCGTCTTTCTGCCGAGCCGCCCGGCTTGAACGTAACGCCTTAGGAGCGGGCAGGGCCTGTACTTCGAATCGCCGTATTCTGCGTACAGGACCTCCATTATACTGAGACACACGTCAAGACCGACAAGATCCCCCAGCTCCAGTGGTCCCATCGGGTGGTTCGCTCCCAGCTTCATGACCTGATCGATCGTTTCCGCGCTGGCCACTCCTTCCATCAGCATGTACGCGGCCTCGTTGATCATCGGAACGAGTATCCTGTTGAGAGCGAAGCCTGGGAAGTCGTTAACCTCCACGGGCGTCTTTCCCATCTTCATGGCAAGGGCCACGACTGCATCGTTCGTCTCTTTGGAGGTCTGTATCGCCCTGATTATCTCTACCAGCTTCATGACCTGAACCGGGTTGACGAAATGCATCCCGATGACCCTATCCGGCCGTTTGGTCGCGGCGGCCAACTCTGCGATAGGGATCGACGACGTGTTCGACGCGAGAATCGTCGAGGGGCGACAAACGCTGTCCAGGGAACTCAATACGTCCTTCTTCGTCTTCTTGTCTTCTATAACCGCTTCAATCACGACGTCGACCTCGGCCAGGTCGTCCAGAAGCAAGGTGCCCTTGATCCTCGACTTCACGCTTGCCTTCTCCTCCGCGCTCATCTTTCCCTTCTCGACTGCTTTGGAAAGGCTCTTCTCGATCTTGCCCAATCCGCTCTGAACAAACGACTCCTCTATATCGTGCATCACGACTTCGAACCCTGCCTGCGCGGCCATCTGGGCGATGCCACTTCCCATCGTGCCCGCCCCTACTACCCCGATTCTCCTGAACTCGATTTCAACCCCCATCGAATCACCCCGACGTACTCTATTGCTAAAGAGTCACCTTCTGACTATCATTGCCACGGCGTTCCCTCCGCCGAGGCACAGCGTAGCGAGACCGGTCTTCGCATCACGATCTTTCATCGCGTACAAGAGCGT
>JAJRAH010000139.1 GCA_028679985.1 Methanomassiliicoccales archaeon | reverse complement strand
TGGCCTGGGAGCCTGGCAATGGGGATCCGGAACATACTGGGGGTACGGAAAACAGTATGGGAAGGATGAGGTCATTGGAATATGGAATAAAGCGACCGAACACGGCATAAACTTCATCGATACGGCCGAACTCTACGGTAGAGGGATGTCGGAGCGTCTGATAGGGGAAATAGTCCAGGAAGATCGGCGTCCTGTCATTGCAACGAAATACTGGCCTTTTAAACTCTCGTCCGATTTCGTCTTCAGGTCTGTCAGGAGATCGCTCAGCCGACTCAGGGTCGACTCAATCGACCTCTATCAGGTGCACTTCCCGAATCCCACCAACTCCATCAGGAAGCTGATGAGGAATCTGGAGAAGCTTGTGAATGATGGAAAGATCAGATACGTAGGTTTGAGCAACTTCGGCGTAAAGGATATGGAGGAGGCTCGGTCGGCACTCTCCTCTATTGATATCGTGTCGGATCAGATCCACTATAGTCTGCTTGCGAGAGAACCGGAGAAGGATGGAACGATAGAGTACTGCAGGAGAAACAACATCGGAATCATTGCCTGGAGCCCGCTTGAACAAGGTCTCTTGACGGGCAAATATCGGCCGGGGGTGAAGGTGCACGGCATCCGCCGCCTGCGGCCGGCTTTCTCGACAAGGAGTCTAATGAAGATCAGACCGTCTCTGGATGAACTCGAGGCAGTCTCCATCAGACACTCGAAGACCCCTGCTCAGACCGCTCTGAATTGGGTCCTTCGATCGAAAGGGGTTGTGGCGATTCCCGGTGCAAGCGGGTCAAAACAGGTGGAGGACAATTGCGGGGCAGTGGGTTGGACGCTGTCCGAAGAAGAAGTCGATCGGCTCGAGAGAGCCTTCAGGGCATGATTGGACTCGTATGATGAATCGCGACTGACCTTCATCAGTTTTTTATACACGCCCAGTCATCCGGGGTCCGATGTCTGAGCGAGAGAAGATCCTGGAGCTCGAGAAGGAGAAGAATGCCGTCATACTCGCACACAATTATCAGCGACCAGAAATCCAGGACTTGGCCGACTTTGTCGGGGATTCTCTGGGACTTTCTATGCAGGCCGCGAGAGTCGACGCTGAGATTATCATATTCTGCGGTGTCGACTTCATGGCGGAGAGCGCCAAGATTCTCAATCCCAATAAGAGGGTGGTGCATCCTGAGCCCGGCGCGAAGTGCCCAATGGCTGCGATGTGCGATGCAGGAGGCCTTGCCAGCCTGAAGAAGACGCATCCCGATGCGGAGGTGGTGGGATACGTCAATACGACCGCTGCATGCAAGGCCCAGATGGACGTCTGCTGCACATCCTCCAATGCTGTCAAAGTCGTCCGATCGGTCGACTCAGAGAAAGTCATCTTCGTTCCTGATGAGAATCTGGGCAAGTATGTGCAAAGATTCGTGAAGGACAAGGAGATGATTCTATGGCCAGGGTTCTGCCCTACACACGATAGCATCAGCCCGGAGAAGATCCTGAGGCTCAAGAAAGAGCACCCCGCGGCCGCGGTAATCGTTCACCCCGAGTGCAGGCCCGAAGTGATCGACCTCGCGGATGCGGTCAAGTCGACGGAGGGCATGGTCAAGTCCGTGAAATCCTCGGACCGTCAGGAGTTCATCATCGGGACTGAGAAGGAGCTGATCTACCGCCTGAAGAAGGAGAGCCCTGGAAAGGTTTTCCATGCCGTACCTGGCGCGGTGTGCCCTACGATGAAGATGATCACTGTCAAGTCGGTGCTAAGGGCGCTTGAGACACTTGAGCCCATCGTCGAGATAGATTCCGAGACGATGAAGCGGGCTAGAGTGCCGCTGCAGAGGATGATGGATATCGGGAGAGGCGATTGATTCGCGACCTTGGCGATCTCTGGGAGAACGCAGTCGCTGATCTGGTGTGTTGACGAAAGAATAGGAGAAGAAAAAGAAAATAGGATTCCTAACGCCCGCGATATTCAGGTGGGATTCTATACTGGATCTTGCCTTTCTTCGATCTGCTCCTCAGCAAGACGAACGCTAGGACCGACGATCCGCACGCAGTTGTTCCGATTACTATTGCGAAAGCAAACAGACCGCCGAAATCCGGTGCCATCGACAGCATGAAGGTTGACGCTTCGAAGGTCGGGTCATGATAGATGTCCGAGCCGGCAGGGTAGATATAACCTCCCAGTATCGCGACGCTTCTCACCTCGCCGTCATCGTTCTCTCCTCTGAAGTCTCGTGCCTGTCCCGCGTGTACCTGATAGTACATCTGATCTTCCTCGCCGTCAACGGTCACGTCGCTCACCCAAGTCAGAAGACCGCACCTTTCCCAGTTGTCCCTGAACTCTATCCGATTCTTTGCGACCTTCTCAGACTCCTTCGGAACCTCATCGCTCGTTCGGACTTCCTGCTGTCCTTCTGCGGTATCGTACGCTGCAACCCCCGTTCCATCCACCATCTGGTCTCTGACGAACTGCGAATCGAACCATTCCTGTACTTTGTCAGGAATGAAGGTGCCGAAGAAGACCAGATTCTCGAGCATCAGCTTTGAATTGTTCGATTTGGCCGTGTAGTCCCATCCTTGTATCAAATGGTCATACTTGAACGCTGCATTCACGCTCACTCCTGAGTAGACCTTCGTACCGGCCGCTTCGGACGATATTATGTCATTGTCGCCATCGATTCTGATCTTGTACCACGGGACCTCTGCAGTCACGGATCCTGCACTCGCCTCCACGTGGAAGGTGAACTGCACATTCTCGATGACACCGTCTTCCTCATTCCCGTTCCTGCCACCATCTGCGAACTCTGCGGGTTCATTGTCCCAGATTCTGTCGTAGACGATGTTCTCGGCAGACAGGCTGAACTCAAGATATTTCGTCTGAATCGCCTCGTCAACGGTCTCCTCGACATCCGACAGTTCCCATGCCCTTGACAGATTCACCAACTTGTATACTGGTTCCATCGTGATCATGCTGAAGTTGCCAAGGGATCGGTCTCCGATGAAGTCATAGAGGCCGTTTTCAGCACCGACCCGTTCGCCGTCGAATGCGTACCCTGTGTCGTTGAACTCGATCATAGCACCGAGGCACTGCGCAAAGACGGTGACAACGGGTATCGGGATTGCCGGAATCATCATGCCCCCGTTCTGGTCCCTGACCTCCGCCCCGCCTAGGTATCTAACGTAAGCTCCGACCAATGTGATTGGGGCGGGGTTCTCCTCCGTTCCATACAACACGCCGAACCACGCGGCAGAATCGCCTCTCGTCATGTTGACGGCGACGTATCTACTACCACCGAAGGCGGAAGAATTGCCCTGTTCAATCGCGATTCTGTCGAGTGGATCGTTCCCAGATGCCGCTGAAGTGATCCCTGCCAAGCCTGAGAAAAGGAACAGTGATGCAAGGATTACCGCGGAAACACTCGCGACGGTCTTGCTCATGTCATTTCACCTCTGAAAATCGGATTCGCAGTTGTGGGGATATATCCCCAGGCAGGAGTCTTGCTGAAGATTCTTCCTGAGGGTTTTAAATACGGGGACTCCGAGTCCGAACAGACATGACTTCCAAGGATGTCCGGGCAGTCGAGAACCCGATATCTGCCATATTCGACCTTGCAGAGGACGTCAACAGGGAGGTCCCGAGGATCGGGAAGCTTGTCACATACGCCTCGGTATTCATCATACTCTGGCTGATCGTGGAGATACCTTTGATAATTGTCGCCCTGAAAGAGAGCTTCCTCATCGGCGTGTTCCTGATAGTCTTGTTCGTGATAGGAATACTGGCCGTCAGGATGCTGGGGAAGTTGAAGGGATTCTTCAGATACTATGTCATGCGCCACAGTGTCATCGTAAGCCTGCGGAGCGACGATCCCGTCGTCTTCGCCCCGGATGGCAGTACTCCGCTGGAGAGGTTGTCCAAGCACCTTTCATCGAGAAATCCGCCGCTCGGAGCCTCTCTTGGCGGAAAGTCACTCGCCCCACAGAAGGTCAGGGGCGCATCCGCTGTGTTCTACTCGTTCGACGGCTATTTCCTTGGAAAGCCAGGTGTGCTGTGGCGAACACTGGGGATAGGCTATCCCGGATATCAGATATTCGTGAAGGCGTTCGATCAGAAGCCAAGGGCTGAGGATCTGATGTTCCTGAAGCACGCGGTGGAGGACGTGTGTCAGTCTGTCAAGGTACCACCCTCAAGAGCCATCGCGCTATGGACAAGGAAATCTGGTGACGATCTGTCCGAGGACGCATATGCGGCCGTGACCTCTCAAGTCGCTGTGTTTTCTAGGGGCAGAAAGCATTTCGCCTGCTCATTAGAGCTGATAGTAGAGAATGAGGATAGGAGTTACGAGTTCATTCCCTACATCGTCGAGGGACTTCACTTCTCTGCTCCTCTGGCCCAGTGAGGCAGGCCGTGATATCTGTAGTGATCTCTGATTTGCTCTTCATATATCTTGAGGAAGAACTCGTTGTATCTTCTGATGTATATGACTCCTTCTCTTGTGATTCTTATCTCGTATCTGCCATCCTGCGTCTCAACGCGTACTAGTCCCTGTCGCTCCAACTCTTCAATGACCTTGTTTGTCATGAAGTGGTTGGAACGGATCTCGTGCTTGATATCCTCTTTCGAAGCGCCCTTTGAAGAGGATGCTAGGATCTGATCTAGCTTATTATCGAGTTCGGGCTGATAAATATCTATCCCCATCTCTGACACGAGTCTGTTCAGCACGAGGCAGCAGTAGATCTTGTAATCCTTGTAGGTCCTGGCCATCTGGCGTTCTGACATATATCGAGGAGTGCGTACTTATTGGCTTCTCAAATCAGACCGAGAACCGAGCTGGTGATGAAATACGCAGCGAAGAACAGCATTATGATTCCAGACACAACGAACAGATAATGATGTCTCCTCTCGCTCCAGAGACCCTTCGACTTGAAGACGGTAGCTGATACGAAGTAATTCCAGCCGAAATCGCACGAAATGTGGACGACTGCGAATACGGGAAGCATCATCAAGCCGAACTGGACCGCGCCGGTGATGAGCGCGGCGCCTACAGTGGCCCACCAAAGGATGAAATATGGATTGGCTGCCGTGGTGAGGATGCCAGCCGTGAAGGAAGAATAACGCATCTCTTTGTTCCCTCGGACGAGTTTCTCTCTTGACCTGACCATCTCGATCCCCATGTACAGGAGAAGGAGACCTCCTATGATGCCGACTGCAGCGAAGACATCGCGATCGTTGAGGACCGTGTCGAACCCGAGGAATATCGCCGCGATCAATGGAATCTCCACGACAGCGTGTCCCGCCGCTATTTTCAAACCCGCCTTGAGATCGCTGTAGCCCTTGGCGACCGTCGCTGCGAATACGGGACCGGGCATGATCACGCCGGACAATGAGATGAATGCTACCATCGCCAGGAATAAGACAGGTGAGTCGGGCAAGGTCATATTCTGAACTCCCAGAGTGCACCGCGTATAAAGACTCTTATGTCATCCCTCAGGGGGACGGACCTTCACACGCCCCATTGAGCGCATCGCTTGAGATAGTCAACAGGATCGGTCTCCTTGACGACCATGTTCTCCACGTCAACGACGTGCACACTATGAATCCTCGAATTCAGAATCTCTTCTCTTGACACTGGTGGATTCGAGTAGTACATATCGCAATAGAACTTGATCATCTTGATCTCCTCCTCCGTCCTGTATCTGGGAGGTTTGGTCAGGCATTTCGGGATCGGCAGCACGTAATGGGGGGGTGCACCCAGTGCGAACTTATTGGCGTAGTTGCTGTACCTCGCTATCTTGCTCGCTATCCTCGCCTGAATGTAATCCGTCGGATCGAGAGCGTGAGCGGGAGGGACGTAGCCGGTCTCTATCTCGACTATCATCGTCCCCATGCCCTTCGTTGCGAGGACATCGCAAGCGAGGTTGTCTCCAACGGTACACTCCAAATTCACGTCGTATCCGCTGATGATGAGGTTCTTCGCTACGATCATTTCCAAGACCGAGTGATTGATCTTGAGCAAATTCATCTCGCGAAGCTCAATGAGGCGTTTGGCGAGGCCATCAATCTTCTCTTCGACCTTGGGTGTCGTGTCGACTTTCAACCTGTTTATCAGTGTCTCGATGTCCCTGTCGAATTCGTTCAATATGTCATCCTCTCTGCGTCATCCGTCCATCATCTATCCGACACTCTCGTATCCAGTCCAGCAATCAATCCGATCGGCCTCTCCAAGCTACTTCTCTTGCCTGCTGACGATCAGCGTGAGCGTGGATCGAATCGCAGGTATCTGCCGCACCCTCTGAGTAATAACGTTCTCGAGCTTCTCCATAGTCTCGGAATTGACCTTGGCCACAATGTCATATACGCCGTAGACGAGATACGCTTCCTCGACCTCTTCGAACTTGGCCAACGCATCGATGATGTCGGATTCCTTACCGACTTCAGAATTGGCGAGGACAATCGCGGTAGGCATACACGTTGAATCGTTGTTAGGGTCTTTAACTTAATCGAACGCATCGAGATATGTCTCGGTGTGCTGCCGCAACATGCCAGTTTCGTGTCTTCTCGGGCTCGGGTAGCGGTCTTACGCTGCTGACTAAACGCTTACGTAGCTCCTACGGTCGCAGTCATCTGACAAGAGTAGGCTCGCGAGTCAATCCTGATCGAACGGGCAGGCAGGTCTAAATAGGGTCCGTCGATTAGTGGAACGTGGAAGGGTCGGTCTGGTGCCGAGGGAATGAGAAGAGATATCCAGAGATGAAGAGAAGAGGGTCAGCTGATCCGGAAGGAGATGATGAGCCCTATGAGTGCAGATCCCAACGGCAGACCGATATCCCTTCCCAGCAAGTACGGACATTTATGATTAGTCAGCGTCGTCATGTTGTCCCAGAAGAAGGTACATATAGGTCTTCTTCCAAAGGGCGATTCAATGCCGGTCATTGGTGTCTGTGGAAAGCTCTGCGACAAATGCCCCCTCTACGGAGTCGACTGTGAGGGCTGCATCCAGGAAATGAAGTTCTCTTCCAGGTATACTTGCGAGGTCTACCGATGTGCGAAATCCAAGGGACTGGAAAGCTGCGCTGATTGCACCGAATTCGACTGCCTTATCACCACCAAGCATCGCTCTCTTTGTCCACTTCTAGTCGAAAAGGCGGCACAGCCCGTCGCTAGGAGAATCCAGACACCTGAAAGTCCCGTACAGTGACCGTGCGACTCCTGCGCCCTTTGCGATCTTATCCCTTCCTCTTTCTTCAAAGGTGCGCAAGAGACTCTGCGTCTCGGTGGGTCATTTCATTCTCACAACCTTGACCCACACGCCTGGATTCTCATCCTCGGCTGCATAGCGTTTGTTGGCGACTATCGAAATGACCTGTGCGTCGTCTGGAAGAATGACCTTCGCTAGACCGTCCAAGACAGTCCTTATCAACTTATCCAGGTCGGGTCTCTTCGTGTTCAAGCGTCTCTTCTTGGGGAGGCTCTTAGGCCTCGGAAGTACGAACGCCGTCGTCACCTCATACCCACAGCAACCGTCACTGGAGTAAAAGGACTGAGCTCTCCTCTCATTGGCACGCTGGGCCTCCATCGCGATTCTGAGCTGCCACCTCTTCGTGTCCTTGTTGCCATGGGTCGTGACGACCTTGTCGATCTTCTTCACGTAGAATGATTTCGTACTGCCTTGGGGTTTGGGATCTCCGGAGACGAAGAAATGAATGACATCCTCTTCCTCATCGGAGGATCTCTCCTGCTCGACGATGAACTCACTGTCATCGATCGGGCTGATGTCGTACATATCCGAGTCCCGATGTCTATCCTCTTTCTGTCCTCCCATCGTCTTTGGCACTCCCCCTCAAGGACCATTAAGCTTTCGTAACCGGAGTCTCACCAACCGATCCTCCTTCGATTTCACGTGTTCCATTGCTTGCAGTAAACGGCGTCTTCCTCAGCGCGGTCAAGGTTGTCTCCACCATCATTGCCGATCCGATGACCGACAGTAGAAGGCCAGCGATCCATCCCCACGTCGCATCGATAAACGGAACGCCGAGGGCGTTGCTCTTGCTGAAAAACACGCAGGCACCGAATGGCACGTACATCAGGAAGCATCGAATCGCAATGCCGACGTATTGGGAACCCCACAGTAGCAATAAGGTCACCGGCAATGTGTAGTAGACCAATGCAGTCCGCGGATACACGAGCAGCAAAGCGACGAGGACAACCAGTGTCCCTTCCCAGAATCCCAATTTCTTCTTATGCACCATCCACAAAGAAGCGGCGAATGCAGAAGCGACGATTGCAAGCAACACTCCCCCCGGGATGTTGAGTCCACCCAACGCTAGGAAGTCCCATATACTAATTCCACCCGTCGGGCCAGACCCCCCACCGAGGAAGTAGTAGCTTGGAAATGCAATGAACTCGTTGGGAGTGATCGCCAGGAAGGGCGCAGCAATCACCAGTGACGCAAGAGCGATTATGCCGATTTGAATGAAACGCTCCCTCCACGACCTCGTGTTCAAGAAGAGCACGGGGTAGAAGAAAACGTTGAATATCTTCGTCAAGAATCCGACGGCAATAGTGGCTGCTGACAATCTCAATCGATGGTGCATGGCGAGGACCAGCGGTACCATGAACAGGAATGTGACGATGGCCTCGTCCTGGATCCCAAAGGTGGATTCCGTAGTGCCGAAAGGAAGGAAGAGAAAGAGAATTGCGATCATGAAAGCTCGATAATCGTCCCACCTCCTAAGTCCGACATACAGGAACAAGGCCGTTATGATCGTGAAGATAGAGAAGTACACTTCATAGATCCAGTCCTGACCGCCGAACAGTTGTGCTGGGAGCATGAAATAGACTATGAGGGGTGGGGACTCGCATGAAATATCTCTGTAGAGCCAGCCGCCATTCAGCACGGTTAGGGTCCTCGCCCTGTAGTATGGCACGTCCGATGTCGGTCCTATGGTTTCCTCCAGGTAGTTGTGGACAACGAGCTGATCGATAGTGATAAGCGAGCCCAAGAGCACGACCCCGACGACAAGTATGACCAGTGCCCTTCGATTTGGCGGTATTCGCCTGAGTTTCGTTTCCTGGTGGAGCAGCCAATCGTTGAATGAATTCATGAAGTGTTTCCTGCAAGACCCCCCTTTCCAACGCACGCGTCTTCCATGAACCCTCCCGCTATTTCTGGAAAACTCAGGGAGCCAGTCTATTCCTGTCTCTCGGAAAGAGGATGGCTTCCCTGATGTTCGGAAGACCCAACATCTTCTGCACGAACCGTTCCACCCCGAGTCCCCAACCGCCATGAGGCGGCATGCCGTACATGAAAGCATCAAGGTAGAATCTGAAGGAGGAGGCGTCCAGACCTTTCTTCTCCATTCTGTTTGTCAGAGCATCATACCTGTGCTCCCTCTGCCCCCCCGATGCGATTTCCTGCCCAGCGAAGTCCAGATCAAAAGAATGCGAGAACGGCGTGCCCTCCTTCTCCATTATGTAGAAAGGCTTCGAGGATTCCGAATATTCGATTATCCAGTACATGTCGCTGCCCCTCGACTTCATGACCTCGCCAAGGGCCTTTTCATCTTCGGTTCCCAGGTCGTCTCCCTCCTTCATCATCCTCCCTTCGGAGATGAGAACGTCCACCGCATCCGAGTAGGTCAAGACTGGAAACGGGGACCTGGGAACAACGATTTGTGCTCCGATTGTCTCGAGCTGCTTAGAACCCCTTTCCGATACACCTTTGATGACTTCAATCATGCATCTCTCGATGACGTCCATGACATCCCGCTGGGAGGAGATGAATGCCATCTCCCCGTCGAAGCTTATGAATTCTGAGACGTGCCTTATCGTGTCAGAAGGTTCTGCCCTGAAGGCAGGGCCAATCTCGTATACTCTGTCAAGCCCGGTTGACATCAGGATCTGCTTGTACAATTGCGGACTCTGAGCGAGGTACGCGGGTTTGTCGAAGTACTTGATTTCGAACAGAGAGGCGCCTCCCTCGGCCCCCGATGCCACAATCTTGGGGGTGAAGACCTCTACGAAACCCTCCTTCTCCAGAGACTCGTCGATAAGATCCAGGACGAGGGACTTGATCTCGAACACTGCTCTCGTCTCAGCTTTCCTGAGGTCCATGAAGCGGTTGTTGAACCTTGTCTCGACTTCGACCCCAACCTTGTCCACCACTCCCAATGGCAATGGGGAAGCTGCCTTGCTCAGCACCTCCATCGATTTCGGCACGATCTCGAATCCCATCTTCGCCTGTTTGCTTTCTTTCACGATTCCAGCCACACATACAACGGATTCCCTTGGAATCGTGGTCAGTGCCTCGAACAGCTCTGGCGGGACCTTCTTCTTCGGTACTGCAATTTGCAGAACGCCATACCTGTCTCGAAGAATCACGAACAAGATGCCGCCAAGATTCCTCACATCCTGCACCCATCCCCTGATGGTGACCTCCTGATCGAAGTCTTCTTTTGTAATCGTGATAGAGCTGCGCGTTGGAGCATTCACACTCATCTGTGCACCATCGTCCGGAATTGACAGCGTACGTATTTAAGCAATGGTAGAGGCCGTATTATGGACGGTCACTGCCTCCTGCAGTCTTCGATCGATACCGCTCGCTGGTTCGTGATCGCAGCAATGACCTGGCGTCGCTGAATCCATATCATGCCACCGAAAGGAATAAAATAAGTGGACTCCAATAGCGAACTTCATGTGTCCTATTGTCGATATTGACAGGGAAGAATGCACAGGATGTGGTCTGTGCTACAATGACGAATGCCCCGAGGTTTTTGTCGAAGGCGATTCGGGTCTGTCCGATATCAAGGTGGAATTCAGGAGTGGGGAACCCGGACAGGGGAAGATTCCTGAAAGCCTGAGAGTGTGTGCCGAGAAGGCCGCAGACGCCTGTCCTGTTAGCGCCATTGAGGTAATAGAGGATTGAGGCGTCTACTGCAACTAGTACAATATCGTCCTCCGCCCGAAGCCATTTCGGATTTGAAATATGCGAGGAGATTGTTCCCAGAGTTCGATCGGGCGGCGGTTCGAGATGATCGAGCATTGTTTTGGGTGCTCAGCAGATCAGCCTTGCGCTGTATCTCCTTGAAGTGTTGTATGCCACGGCAGACTCGACAGTTTCACTGGACGATTCGCAGATGTCAAATATTTTATATGGTCGCTTGCATCTACGGATTGTTCAGGGTTGGGAATAACCATGCCAGAAAGTGTGACTGTTTCGGTGATTAAGGCTGATGTCGGATCGGTTGCTGGGCACTCTCGTCCTCATCCGCGTATGCTCGCCAGGTGCGAGGAGATCCTTAGGGACGGTGTGCGAAGCGGGACGATCTTCGATTTCTATGTGACGAGAGTGGGAGACGACATCAACCTCTACATGACGCATGATCGTGGTGAGAATGACAAGAACGTTCACGGTCTGGCATGGGAGGCGTTCATGGCGGCAACGAAGGTTGCCAAGGAGATGAAGCTTTACGCTGCCGGACAGGACATACTGACGGACGCTTTCAGTGGGAATGTCAGAGGTGCGGGACCTGGTGCCGCGGAGATAGAGTTCAAGGAAAGAGGCGCGGAGCCAGTCCTTTTCTTCATGGCGGACAAGACCGAGCCTTCCTCATTCTCGCTTCCTCTAACTCGGATATTCATGGATCCCTTCACTACCACGGGTCTTGTCATCGATCCGAGGGCTCATCAGGGATTCAAGTTCGAGATCGTGGACGTGTGCGATTCAAAAAGGATCGTGATGAGCGCTCCCGAGGAAGCGTACGATATCCTGAGCATTCTTGGCGACACAACGAGATATGCGATAAAGAGGGTCTTGAGCAAGAGCGAGGATCTCGGTGTGGCGGCGGTCGTCAGCACTGAGAAACTGAATATGGCAGCGGGGAAGTATGTGGGAAAGGACGATCCAGTTATGATAGTGCGATGCCAGAGTGGATTCCTGGCTGTCGGGGAGGTCTTGCAGCCCTTCATGTTTCCCCAGCTTGTCGCCGGGTGGATGCGTGGTTCGCACCACGGTGCATGGTATCCCTGCTCGGTGGATGACTCGGATCCGTCATATTTCGACGGCCCCCCCCGAATAGTGTCGCTCGGATTCCAGATAAGTCATGGGAAGTTCCAGGGACTCGAAGACCCTGGTTCACCTGCGGGTGTGCACAAGCCAATCGACTACTTCGCCGGAAGCGTCTGGGACGAGGCGAGGAGAAGGGCCGTCAAGGCCAGTATCTACATAAGAGGACACGGTCCGTTCATGCCCGCAATCCTGTCTCCCGAGGAGATGGAATACACAACCCGGCCAGCCGTCCTCAAGAAACTGCGGGAAAGGATGGAAGACATTGAGTAGGCTCTCTGCGCCGGTCGTGATTGTCAATTTCAAGACCTACAGCGAGGTTGAAGGCTACCGATCGTTGTCGATGGCAAGGATGTGCCAGGAGGTGTCAAAGGAGACCGGCGTGTGCATAGCCGTCTGTCCGCCGCAAGTGGAGCTCTCCACCGTCGCCTCCTCGGTGAACATACCTGTCCTCGCACAGCACACGGACCCGGTGAGACCTGGATCCTTCACCGGGTGGACAACGCCCGAGGGAGTCAAATCGGCAGGCGCATCCGGCACCTTGTTGAACCACTCTGAGCACCGCATGATGATATCGGATGTGCCTGCGACTGTTCGTCTCTGTCGCTCCGCCTCGCTCCAAGTCGTACTCTGTGCGGATTCTGCCGAAACCGCTGGTGCGTGTGCGTTCTGGAAACCCGATTTCATAGCGGTCGAGCCTCCCGAGTTGATCGGTGGCGATGTGTCTGTGACGAGTGCGAAGCCGGAGGTCGTCGAGAACGCAGTGCGTGCGGTCC
>JAJRAH010000138.1 GCA_028679985.1 Methanomassiliicoccales archaeon | reverse complement strand
GGAAATCCACAGGCTCATAGGACGAGCACTGGAAAGTAGAATGCCGAATGACGCGCTGCTGATGGAACTCTCCAATCACTTCTGCATTGCGGGGGAGGACAAGATGTGCATCAGATACTCGTTGATGGCGGGAGAGGACTGCCTGAAGCGATACGCGCTCGCCGAAGCGATTCCCTATCTGGAGAGGGTCATCAATAGGGGAAGAGACAGACCTGAGAATCTCGAAGAACATCTTCGAGCCCTTGAGGGGCTTGGAACCGTCCATGTCGAATTCTGCAACTACAAGACTGCTGTCAAGTATTTTGAGGAGTTCATTGCTAACACGAGGAATGAGAGAGACAGGGCCAGGATGCTTCGCAGAGAGGCGGAATGTTGGGTCTCGACCAGGCTCGGAAAGGGCGACAATACCAGATTCGAGGAACTTGTCAGATCGGCTGAATCGATTCCCGAAATTGATGCAAATGATGTAGGGGAGATTCTCAGCATGAAGTCTATGATCTCCATGTGGGAAGGGCGGCTCGATGAAGCGGACAAGTTGATGACAAGAGCTGAGGAAATCTTCAGATCCATCGGCAATCAAGATCGACTGGCTCTTCAGTACGCCTATCATCTCGTCATTCCAACATGCAGGGGATTGATCCTCGAGGCCATCGAGAAAGGCAATGAAGTCATGTCGATCTTTGAAAGAACCAAGAACCCGTCTGGCATGCTTGAAGTCTGCAACTACCTAGGCATTGCATACATGCACTCTGGGCAATTGGTATTGGCGAAGAAGAGGCTCGGAGAAAGTATCGAGATTGCAGAGAAGATCGGAGATCAGGTCGGTCTCTGTTGGGGTCACATCTACCTCTCAATCATCATGGATGAGGAGGAACTGTTCGAATCCTCTTTGACCGAGGCGGAGAAGGCGAAGAAGTCTGCACTTGCGACCGAATCCGAGTACATTCTTTCCGCAGCCAATTCGGTCTTGGCTTGCGAACTCATTCGCTTGAACAGACTTGCTGATGCGGAGTCGTTGTGCAGGGAAACCGACGATTTCGCAACGAAGTTCGAGTGGAAGACGGGGACGCCTGTGCGGGGAATGATCGCTATAGCTTTGGCAGAATTGCTGAGGAAGAAGAAGACATACGGAAAAAGCAATGAGCTGTTCGAGAACGCGATAGGCTACTTCCAGGGTGGGTACTACTGCAGTCTAATTCATGAGACCCTGGCTCGAATTCGATACGCAGAGTCGCTCATTGAGCAAGGCGAAGGTGAGCATTCGTTGAAGCAGCTTGATATTGCCTCAGAGACTGCGGGGAGAATGGGAAATCAGTTGGAGAAGGCCAGAATTGAGAGACTAACAAACCTGGCAATCTCGCACAGGCTGACTGCCTCTGGACCTTGACTTGTATTTGGCCTCGTCCCTCTTCATCGCGCCCTAATCACACTCTTTCGTTGGCGCCTCCGCGAGGTATTAATGCCTGATCCTAGATTCGTATCCCCGTGGCGTCTATCTCGGGATATCTCGGCGTCATCGGCTGCCCAATCCTCGCGGAGGAGATCGTCTACTCAGTCAAACGAGACGGAGACATATCGCGCGTCTGCGTGATCGAAAGCGAAGACTCGCTGGACCTTATGCGGAAGCTCGAGGCCTCCGATACAGATGCGGAGGTCCTTCCCGTCAGGATGGATGAATTGGGCAGCCTGCCACAGGACGGCTTCAACCTCCTGATCCTCATGCAGTCGATGGGACTGCACGAGGATCCTCAGAAGCTGCGAAAGGAAGTGGAGAATGCGGTGAATCTTATCGGTCCTGTCTGCCACTCCATCATGCTCTTCTATGGGCTATGCGGAAATGCGTTCAAGAACGCCTCTGAACTGGAAAAGGAGGCGGGTCGGAGACTGACGCTGCTTGCAGACGACGAAGGGCGACCTGTTGATGATTGCATCGCAGCCGTGCTAGGCGGAACGGATGGCTATCTGCGCCTGCTGAAGCGCTATCCCGGTGTCTTCTATCTAACCCCAGGCTGGGCGGAGAACTGGCGGGAGCTCATCTACAAGATGGAGATGACAAGAGGCATGGGAAAGAATGACTTGAGCACGCTGAGATGGCTCTTTGAGCTGGCAGGCTACAAGAAAGCTCTGAAGCTGGATACTGGCCTTGGTGACCATGAGGCGTTCGAGAGACACGTGGAAGACTTCGTCCAAGAGTTCAAGTTCGAGAAGGCCACGCTTGAGAAGGAGTTCATCACGCTCGGTGCGGTGGAGCGGTCCTACGATCGGGCCAAGAAGAGCATGACTCTCCCCTCGAACGACTGATAGACGATTTCTCGCGAGCGGATCACGATGCCAGTGCAGTCCACTTCTCTTGGGTCAGTTCACTTGATGTCGAGCCTGAAGATGTCCGGTCTCGAGTAGTGGCCGAGGGCGTCGAAATAGGCTTTCGTATGCCTCCTGTCGTCTGCATTGAGGTCGGCGTATACTATCGCCTCCTTGTTGAAGACAGGCCCGGCCAGGACAACCCCGGCCGGATTCACGATGAAGCTTCCACCAGCTGCAGTGTTGAAGTCCTGACACTCGTTCGGCATCTCATCGTCCGGGATGTACTGGCTGACGCTCACGACGAATGCCTGATTCTCGAAGGCATACTCCTTAATCGCGTACTCGATGTCGCATAGGTGCGGGTTATCCTTGTCACCTGAGTACCTTCTCTTCTCTCCCGGATGCCTCTCCATGACCCACCAGCCCGGCCAGACCGCACAGTGTATCTCCTCCCCGAGCTGCGCCATCGCGGCCCGAAGAAGACCCATGTGATGTTCGTAGCACACCAATCCTCCGATGACGCCGACATCGGTGTCGAATACTCTGACGTCCTCCTTGTCCCCCATACCCCAGACCATCCTCTCGCCGTGGGTGGGCATG
>JAJRAH010000017.1 GCA_028679985.1 Methanomassiliicoccales archaeon | reverse complement strand
CGCTGAGGCTGCGAGGCTTCATTCCCGCCAGTATCATTATTCCGAGCGCTTGATCCTGATCAAGGAGCGGCACGGCAGCCCAAGACGTACCGTAACCCACGTCGCCCTTGCTGTGGCTGGACGGGGTGTAACGGAAGCTGAGTGCCTCCTTGACGATTGCGTGCTCGTTCCCGAGGCGCGAGAAACTCTGAAGGAACTTCTCAGACACCCCTCTGGACTCCCTCAGTATCCAGTCGCTGCCGTTCTTGACGTAGATCGCCCCGGCGCTGACCGAGAAGAAGTCCAGCGTCAGGTTCAGGGTGTATTTGAGTATCGCATCGAGGTCGAGGGTGCTGATCATCTTGTCCGAGATCGCGTTCAGGAACTTCAGCTGGCTCAGCATCCGTCTATTCTCCGCGGCGAGCAGCTGTCGCTCCAGCGCAGCCTCGATCGACGCAACGAGCTTCTCTATCTTGAAGGGCTTCGCGATGTAATCGTACGCCTTCTTCCTGACCGCCTCGACTGCCGTATCCACCGAGGCGTATGCGGTGACCATTATGACCTGCGTGTCCGGACTCAGCTGATCGATCTTCTCCAGTATCTGTATGCCGGTCATGTCCGGCAGTCTTATGTCGAGAATGACGACGTTGAAGTGCGACTGGGAGATTTCCTTCAGGCCCTGCTCTCCCGTGCCGGCGGACGTGACGTCGAAGTCTCTCGCTTTCAGAATGTCCGCGAGTATCTCACGGATCCCTTCTTCGTCGTCGATGATCAACACTTTGGGCCGCATCGGGCTACTCCTCCCTAGTCGGGAAGGCGATAGTGACAACGGTTCCTTTGCCTTTAGTGCTTTCTATCCATATCCGTCCGCGGTTGCGCTCCACGATGCTCTTGCTGAGGCTCAGACCGAGACCGAGGCCCTGCGCCCTAGTGCTGAACATCGGCGTGAAAACGTTCGGAAGGACCTCGGGGTCTATGCCGAGCCCGGTGTCCTCTACGATCATCAAGACCTCATCTCCGTCGCCCTCGTCCTTCGATCCGATCGAGGTCTGCGATCGCTCGACCTTCTCCCCCGCCTTCTTGATCCTCGTCGAGATCGTCAGCTTTCCTCCGTTGGGCATGGCCTGTATCGAGTTGAGGATAACGCTTCTTATCACCCTGTCGACCTGCACCGGATCGATGAGGACGTCCGGACACTCCTGGAAGTCCGTCACCAGCTCGATCTTGGCCGGGACGTTCGCGACCTTCAGCGCGTCTCTCAGCATCGTCTTCGTCCGCAGCTTCTTGGGGGCGGGAGTGCCCAATTCGGAATATGCGAGAAGCTCATCGATTATCCTCGAGACCCTCTCCATCTCGCCCTCCATCCTGCGGAGGTAGTCTTCGGCCTGCGTCGCCACCTTCGGTTCCTTGATTCTGAGCAGATCGATCGTGTTCTGAACTACGGCCAGGGGATTGCGCAGTTCGTGGCTTACGCTGGCCGCGAGTATGCCGAGGACGGCGAGCCTCTCCTTGTCGATCAGCTCCTGCTGCGCGGCGTATAGCTGTTGCGTGCGCTCCCTGACGTTCTTCTCGAGGTCCTCCCTGACCTTGACGAGGTCGGTCACGTCCACCATCGAGATGACCCTGTTCCCGCTTCCGGGGAGCATGCTTACCGCCATGTCCACGACCTTCTTCTCTCCCTTCGAGGCGTTGAGAGCGACCGTGTATCTGTGAGGGGCGTAACCTCCCTGGCTCCTCGCGTAGTGGTACTTTGTCATTCTCCCCCTGTCTTCCTCGCAGGCCATGTTGTAGACAGGGCCGAGCCTCTCAAGCTCCTCCTTCGAGTATCCGAAGAGCCTTTCGAATTCCCTGTTCATCAGGATCATCTTGCCCTCCTCATCGAGCACGATGATCGGAATTCCCGCGCTCTCGAAGAGCGTCTTGTAGTGCTCCTCCGCCCTCTTGCTCTTCGCCATAAGAATGATGTTCTCCATCCCTACCGCTATCTGCTCCCCGATCGAATCGAGGAGATCCACGTCCCTCAAGCTGAACTTTTCCTTCGAACCGCTTGCGGCGACCATCGCCCCGAATGCCTTGTCCTTCGATATCAGCGGAATGCAAGCTGTGACCTTGACCCCCAATGCCCTCAATCCTCTGTCCACTGACTCGGAGAACTGGACTTCGTCGGTCGTTATTGTCCGATGCTCCTTGATCGCTAGGCCCATCGGACCTTCATCCAGAGGCATCTCCGCGATCACCCTGAGAAGTTCGTCGGGCACGTTCTTCTGCACGATGAGCTTCAGTTCCGAGGACTTGAGGAGGTACAGGCCTCCCATTTCGATGTCGAGGAGCGATAGTACCTCGTCGAATACGCCTTCCACGAGGTTCTGAATGTTAGTACTCTGATTGACTATCTGGAGCACGGCATTCATCGCGATGAGTTCCTTGTTCTTCCTCTGAATATCTTCCTGCAGTCTCTTCGTGTCCGTGACGTCCCGACCTATGGCAACGATAGAGTTCAGTCGCCCGTCCTCGTCCTTCACGGAGAACTCGGACATCTGGAAGTTGAGCTTGGTCCCGGACCTGCTCAGGAACTCCGCCTCGTACCTTATCCCCCTGGTCTTCGGATCCAGGAGGAGCAGCCTGAAGCTCCTGTCCTGGGTCCCGATGTCGTCCCTCTCGCCCCGCAAGAATGCGTAGATCTGATCGAATACTTCCCTGCTCCCGAACAACACGGAGATGCTCGCGCCAATGAGCTGATTCGCCGGTATCGACAGAGTCGTGGTCATGAACTCGTTCACGTAGGCTATCTTCCCGTAGGGGTCCGTGACGACCATGCCCTCGCTTGTGACCTCCGCCAGCGACTTGATTAGGCGCTTCTGGAAATCTAGTTCCTTCCTCAGCCTTCTTCTGTCGCTAAGGTCGTCGAGGACGACCATTGCGAGGTCCAGCCTGCCGCCGTAGGTGAGTGGCGTGATGGATACGAGGAGAGCCTGTTCGTCCGCGATGCCGAACGATGCCCCAGTCCCCTCTTTGCGCGACAGGGTGATTTCGAACTTGACAGGGGTCTTCTTCTTGAACGCTTCTTTCACATTGTCGCGATACTCGTCGTTGCTGAGCAATGCCTGCTCCAGGATGCTTGGGAAATCCGAGGCATCCTCGTCACTGCTGTCCGGCTCCTCAGCCATTCTCACGAGTCTGCGACGTGCGGTGTTCTCAAGCAGGATTTTGCCCTTCGAGTTGATGATCAGCGTTGCGAACGGAATGCTCTCTATGAGGTTCTCGACGAACTCGAGTCTGTGCCTCTCGTCGGTGTTGGATTCCAGGGCAATTCCTCCGTTCGAATCTCCTAGGCATCGGGTGTCAGACCTCGCTCTCGACCCACTAATGAGCAAGGTCTGCCAAGCAAGGTTTCGTGGGGCAGGTGAAAATTCATCCCGGGGTGGTCTTATAAACCTATGTTGGCCATTCTCGCTTATAGATAATCAGGTCCGCGGACGTCGGCATTCTCAGGTCGACGAGGGATGCTAGAAGGAGAAGGGAATTGTTTCTTGCGTTTGCCTGTGCCCTCGCCATTCCGGCTGGAATGCTGGCGACTTGCGAGCAAAACGGAGATAGAGTGCGGTCTTTCTGCTTTATTATCTCTTGTGATACTGCTCTTCGTAGTACCTTTTGAACTCCCCGGACTTGATGGGACGCCACCAGTCAGGGTTGTCCCTGTACCATTCGACGGTCTCCTTCATGGCGGAGGCGAAGGTGTGCTTCGGGGCCCAACCCAGCGCTCCCTTGAGCCTCGAGGGATCGACGGCATGCCGCAGCACGTGCCCCGGACGGTCCTGCACGTGCTCGAGAAGATCATCGGACTTGCCTAGGATCGAGAGTATCATCGATGCGATGTCGAGGACGCTCTTCTCGTCCCCCGATCCGACGTTGAACACCTCTCCTTCGATGCCATCCGCCTGGAGTATCGAATCGATCGCGGAGCAGTGATCCTCGACATAGATCCAGTCTCTGGTGTTCCTCCCCGATCCGTAGACCGGGAGCTTCATTCCGTCGATCGCGTTGGTGACGAAAAGTGGAATGAGCTTCTCTGGATACTGATACGGGCCGTAGTTGTTCGTGCATCTGGTGATGGTCACCGGCAGGCCGTAGGTGCAATAGTATGAGAACGCCAGTCTGTCCGCGCCGGCCTTGCTGGCAGCGTAGGGACTCTTGGGCATCAGCGCGTCGTTCTCCTTCGAGGGTCTCCCGACCGCCTCGCCGTAGACCTCGTCGGTAGAGATGTGAACGAACTTCTTCACCTTGTACTTCCTCGCCGCCTCTAGCAGGACGAACGTCCCGTAGACGTCCGTGGTCACGAAATCGCCGG
>JAJRAH010000137.1 GCA_028679985.1 Methanomassiliicoccales archaeon | reverse complement strand
AGTGCATGTAGAATCCGTCGCCGTCGCGGGTATATATGACATCTGGGTCGATCTTCCGGACAAGCGAGTCCAGATCGGTCAGGATATTCTCCTCAGAACCATCTATCACTACATCGTCGAGTTGCACGCTCCCGATGGGGTCGTCGAGCGTAGGGATGCCGTTACTGGCCTTAACGTCCACCTTGAGGTTGGAAATCCTCAGGTTCGGTATCGGGTAGTCCAGCCTGTACGGAGAGTCGATGGACCTGAGATCCTGTCCGAATTCGATGAGCCCCATCGGGAACAGGTCGTATGCGAGGAAGTACCGCTGCTCGAACCGCATGTCGACGTTGAACAGGCTGTAATCCCTGTAATCCCCCCAGCGGCTCACCTGTCTGGCTAGCTGGTTTAGCGATCCGTACTTGTTGATCGTGACCCCGAGCGTCAACCTCTCCTCCTCTCCGAGCCAAATCTTCTTGCTCTCGAGGGTCAGCTCCTTGACGTCGAACATCGTGAGATCGTCGGCAAGCTTCATGAGCCGCTCTTCCGGCGCCCAAACGTAGAACTTCGGGAAGAAGCACTTGTCCACGCGCCTCTCGACCCCCCTGTTCGTCTTTATCCAGATCACGATGCAATCGTGCTCGTAATCTGGGTAGCAGTCTATGATCCAACCCTTCATCTCCCCTCATTCTTTTCCTTCAAAGCTCGAAGGCTCTTCTCCTGTTCGAGCAGGATGGAGAGCACGAATCCTCCCAAAGGGTCGAGGAAGGCCGCATACGTGGACGCCGAGGCATGCATCCTAGCCTTCTTCATCATCTCGTCGAACACCTCTCTGTCCTCCTCGGTGAGGGCACGCCTATAGTCTCCCAGATCCCGTACGATCGATTCAAGCGTCTGTCTATACGTAGGGACCGTCCTTCCCAGGTCCTCACCTCCAGAACTCGTCGAGCGTCATCTGGTAGTAAGGAACGGGGTGGTACAGCATCGTTCGTTCTTCCTTAACCAGGCTCAGAAGAAGTGCGTCTTTCTTGTTCTCTATGCGAAGCACCTTGTCGGCATTGCTATACAGAATGGTCCTGAGACTCTTCTTGTAGAGCATCTTTGTCAGACCGTAGTTCGTCAGGATCGTAACGGTGTTATGCCTTCTCGTTATGGACTGCAGTGTAGATATGCAGTGCTTCATTAGCTGGAGTGATTCGGACCACCACATATCCCCATCTAAGAATAGGTCCGGGAAGCAGGAGACGACGACCAGCTCGGACCCTGTACGCTCGACCTCCTTCTCAAGCGCGTCCACTATAAGCGTGACCATTTGATACGCGGTGAACGCCCTCGATATGTTTATGCAGTCCAGGGTCTCCCCTATGTCCATCCTGAGCCGCTTGCACAGACCCGCGAGCTCATAGGGATTGATGGAGTTTCCGCCGTCCACCCATACGATTTCTCCACCGAGGGAGTTGATGGCGTTGACGCACAGAGCATGGGTCAGGTCGAACAGCATCCAGTCGGAGCTATCGATGAAGGCGATCTGTGACGATTGAAATCCTTTCACAAAGGCGTCAATAGCTGGTATCGAGGTGTCAATGATCTTTTCCTGAACGATGTCTAGCTGGACCTCGCTCTCGACAGCGTCGCGTATCGAAGCCTCCGGCATCGCGAAAGTCATTGCCTCCCCTTCTTTTGAAGTCGGCATTATCTTATAAATGGGTGGAGGTAGGAGATGACTGAAAGTACCTTTTTGCCAATCTAGATATAACCGTTCATTCGGAGGTCCGCATCAATAATATCATGGACAAAACAGAGACAGGCCCGAATTCTCCATGGTGCTCAAGCATCCGACGAACCACATCTTCTCAAGGAAAGCGGAAAAGGACACGGAGAGACATCAGGTACGTCGACCTCCGAAGGAAGACATCTTTCGGTCCGCTGTTCAAACGAGATAAATACCACTCTCAACATAGCCAAAATCCGATGGGCAGGGATGCGCTCGAGATCGGATTGGGGAATGGTGTCGAGTTCTCGGGAGAACCGCGGTGCTACTTCGATCCAGCTGCTGTCGGCAACGCCGGGATATACTGCGTCTCGCACGCCCACGAGGATCATCTCCCGAAGAGCGTTCAAGGAAAGAAGGTCGTGTGCTCCGATGCGACGCTCAGATGCGCGATTAGCAGATTAGGATGCGAGATCGAGATCGACGAACCCAACGGAATCGAAATGAAGAACGCGGGGCACGTCGCCGGTTCGACGATGTTCCTCGTGAACGGAGATCGCAAGGTCTTGTATACTGGCGACTTCTGTCCGAGGAACCGTCTCGGGATCGTCGGCGCCGCACCCTCGAAAGCGGATGTGCTTGTGATTGAGGCCACATACGGCATGCCTCGGTACGTCTTCCCCCCCACCGATGCGATGATCGGTGTCATAAAGGATTGGGTCGACGACAATATCTCGCAGGGGCAGTCCGTCGCTCTCTTCGCGTATCCTCTCGGGAAGTCTCAGGAGCTGATAAGGATGCTCGGCAGCCTGACGCCATATCTTCACGGATCGGTAATGAACATGACCCGTCTGGTCGAAGGTACCGAGACGCTATCGAAATGCTTGCCTTATTCGAGGGAGAACGTGAAGGAGCCTTTCCTGATGATATGTCCTCCGAGCGTAAGGAACTCGAATCTGATCCGTCACTGGAAGAAGAAGGGAATGAGAATCGCAATCGTTTCCGGCTGGTCCGTCGAGTCGTCGTTCAAGTACAAGATGGGAGTCGATGAGGCGTTTCCGTTCTCGGATCATGCGGATTTCGAGGAGCTGATGGCCTTCGTGAGGGCCTGCAGCCCGTCCGTTGTGTTCACTCATCATGGGTTTTCCGTGGAGCTGGCCTCCGAGATCCGGAGATCGTTCGGGATCGAAGCGCATCCGTTGATCAGAAACCAGAAGTCGCTGCTTGAATTCTGATGGGATTTCCTACCACATGCTCGGGTAGGTGTTCGGTCTCATGAACACCCGCTCCGTCTCAGCCGCGATACCTTCTCGTGCATCCAGAATTTGGTTCGCGTTCATCCTTGCCGTCGCCATCGCGATTCCCTCACCTTTCTCGCTCATGATCGCCACGGTGGACCCGGTCGCGACCGTATCGTCCAATCTCGCTACGCCGACTACCGCAAGGTCCGCGCCGCGACATATCGCATCCACTGCGCTGTCCTTGATGACGATCTTCGGAAGGGGAGCGAAAAGCGCCTCGAACGGCTGTACGATCTTCCTCAGCCAACTCTCCTCGCCCTCCTCCTTCCAGAGGACGTAGGCATCCTTGACGTCCTGCAACTGGACGGACTCATCTTCTCTCAGATTGCCGGATCGAGTCCGTCTCAGATCTTCCATCTGGCCTCCGACACCGAGCGCCTCACCGATGTCCACGCAAAGGCTTCTGATGTAAGTGCCCGCGTCGCAAGTGACCCTGAAAAGCACGCTTCTGCCCTGGACCTCGAGTACGGTGATCGAGTGAATCGTCCTCACTCTCATCTGGCGCTTGACCGCAGATCTGACCGGCGGTATCTGATAGATCTCGCCGACGAACGAGGACATTACTCTTCTCAGATCTCCCTCGTTCTTGTCCCTGTGAAGCTTCATGACGCACACATATTCTTTGTCCGTTCTCAGCGTGATGTCAGCCGCCCTGGTCGCCCTCCCCGTCGCTATCGGAAGCACACCGCTCACTTTCGGATCGAGGGTTCCGCCATGGCCGATCCTCTTCAATCCTAACATGTCTCTGACCCAAGCCGTCACTTGATGCGAGGTCGGTCCCTGCGGCTTGTCGAGGTTTATCAGTCCGGCATCGAGTATCTCCTCCATGGTTCTCTCCGACGGAGACTTGCCCCACTTCGTCGAGATGGGGCTGCGTTCCCTCACGAGCGTCCTGGTCAACCGTTCGCCTCCAGATTCGAGACTATTATGTCGCAGACCTGTTCCGCCGTCAGATGGGAAGTGTCGATCACGAGGTCGTACACACTCTTGTCGGCCAGATCGATGCCGTAGCATGCTTCGTACCTTCTCGCCTCACACGCCTCCCGTTCTATGATGGAGCGTTTGGCGTCTTGCTCGTCGATGCCTTCCCGGCCAGCGATCCTTCTGGCCCGGACGTCGACACTGGCTCCCAGAAAGATCTTGAAAGCAGGGATTCCGCTTCGATGCAGCATATGAGCGGTGAGTCTTCCCTCGAGAATGACGTCCTGCTTCCCCCTGGCTATATCTAGCATTCTCTCATCCAATAGCCTGTCGTACCTGAAATCGACCTCGCACAGGCTGCCGAACTCGCTCAGGCTCAGCCCCTGCTCTTTCGCCATTTCCCGAAAGATCGAGCCGGATATCACACATTCGATGCCGAGGCGATCGGAGAGCATGGTGCAGACCGTCGTCTTTCCGGAACCTGGCGGGCCGCTAATCGTTATCCTCATTTTCCCTCAGCCTTGAGCTGATCCAGGCGCTTCTTGAACGAGAAGTACCTTAGCGTCCTCATGAGGAACTGGCCAAATGGCACGCTTATGAGGGAGTACAGGAGTATCCAGGCCGGGAGCACGATCACTGCGTTGAGGTCGGCGTTGAAAGCCCAAGGTACCGAGAAGGCACTGCTGACGATCTTCGACATGAACACGGAAAGCCATGCGAATATCGGTATGACTATGATGAGGGTTATCGGCATCAACTTCAACTGCGAGCTCGTGACATCCATGGACTTCTTGAGAATCTTATCCTGCTGCTCCGTCAACTTCTTCGTCTTGAAAGTGTTGTTCTCCAATCTTGCCTGGCGAAGCTCCTTGTTGAACGCGGAGACGATCTTCTGATTCCGGACCTGTTCGACGTAATCGACGAAGAAGTGTCTGATTACGATCGTCAGTCCCGTCATGATCATGCCCGTGGCGAACAGAGTTATGATAGGGTACTGCCCGCCGAAACCGATCAGCGGCTCGAGACCATAACCGACAATGGCACCGAGACCATTCCGGAGGTTCGGCTCGAACAGTATGAGCACTGCAATTACGAACATGAAGATCGTCATAATCCTGGGCATGTTGCTTGCTTTCGGTGCGTCAGCCAACTATCATTCACCTCCGAAGAATCCTCTGAGCACTGGATGCATTTCCATCATCTGTTCCCTGCCCATGGCCTCGAAGAGTTGGATCATTATGCCAACGGCTAGAAGCACGCCGGTACCACTTGCATTGCCAACCGTCCCGATGAGATCTGCGCCCGCGGCCAACCCTCCGACTATTGCTCCACTCATCACGGTTACCACGGGTATATATCTTTCGAGGACTCTTTTCAGGACCCTCGGGTCCCTTCTGAATCCCGGAATCTGGAGACCACTCGATTCGATCTGTTTCGCGACGGCTTCCGGTCCCATGTTCGTGGTCTCTATCCAGAACTTGGCGAATATGATCGAGCCTATCACCATCACGCCCACGTACGCAAGCACGTGGAGTCCGACCTGGAGCGGATCGTGCCCAGAAGCCAGGTACCCGTACCTATCCGGGCTCAGGATTGGCAACAGCCAATCGCTCAAGCCTCTCGGAGTGGAAAGATACCAGGCCAGTCCTCCCGACGGATAGCTACTACCTGGTTCGTAGTATCCTAGCCAAGGCTGCCCGCCTATCAACGGAATGCCGTTCAGGCCCGGATTGCTCCATAACAGCAGTGAGAACATGCTCACGTTCGCCAGCAGAGCTGCCATCAGTATGACTGGTATGTTTGATGCGTAGATGAGCTTGATCGGGTATCTGCCCCTGGCGCCTCTTGCCGTGCCGTGGGCTAAGGGTAGCTCAATTCTCACGGACTCCGCGTAGGCGACGAAGAAGAAGATAGCGATCGTTCCGATAAGAGCTACCATAGGATTGGGATTAGACAGCAATATTCTCTCGTACCCACCGCCGACGAGTTCCGCTGCAGACATGTTTTGGATAATGTAGATGGTCTTCGGGATCGTGCCGGTGGGTGGGTTGGCGAGGCTCATTGCCTCGGTAGGTTCGTATGCGTGCCAGTTCACGGTCCCGGTGAATATGGCTTCCGCTACACCGGCTGCGATGAACAGGGAAACCCCGCTTCCGATTCCCCATTTCGACACTACCTCGTCCATCAAGAACACGATATAGGAACCGACGATCAACTGGAGTATGATAATGGATCTGGCTATGTTTAGTCCGCTCAGCGCTCCCGTGCCTCCGAAGATCCCGCCCATGCCGCTCACGAACGCGTCGGACGGCACGAGGTATCCGAAGACCTGCGGTACGGCCTCGACGACGATCATTATGATGACGAGGAACTTCTGCGTGCTCTGGTAGACAGCCTTGTCCTCCTCGTTCTTCAGATCCAGCTTGATGATCTTCGCACCCACGAAAAGCTGCATTATGATCGAACCGGTGACTATCGGTCCGATTCCCAAATGCATCAAGGAACCTTGCGCGCCTGCGAGGATCGCCCTGTACTGCGCGAACATGTCCACGGTGCTCTTCTGGTCCAAACCGTAGATGAAAACATTGGTCATCACGAAATAGAAGACGAGGATGAGGATGACCCACATCATCTTCGTTCGGAAATGGACGTGACCTTCGGGTCTCGATACAGCAGGCAACCTATCCGTCAAAGGCTTGAGTCTGTAAAGCTTGCTCTTCCCTTCTTCAGCCATGTCCATCCCGGGACTTCACTAGGGTTGCGTGATCGACCCGCCAGCTGCCTCGATCTTCTGCTTCGCGGTTTCCGACGCCTCGGAAACGATGATCTCTAGCTTGGTTGTTGCGTTTCCAGACCCGAGCAACTTGTCGACCCCCATTTGGGAGAGGTTGACGGTGACACCGTCACCCTTCCTAACAGCGATCCCATCCCTCACCAGTTCCTCCATCCTCTCCTGCATCTCCCCTATGTTCATGGAGATCTTCGCGTACGCGACCTTCTGAGGCCGCTTGAAACCATGTCTCCCGAAATGGTCTGGAGCGTACTTGAGCATTTTCATTACCTTGTGCTTGTGGAGTCCGGCGTTCCCGTGTCCTCCCATCAGGCCAGCGCCCCTGCCCTTCTTCCTGCCTCGGCCGTGCGTCCGGCTTCCCCTAAACTTCCTGGTTCTGCTCGGCATGATTGCTCACCTACAGCATCTTCCCAACGAGCTCGTTAATCTTGTCCCCTCTGTAACCGAGGGCGCCGCCGTTCTGGAACGACTTCTTGTTCCCCTCGTAGCCCTTCCTCGGGGGGCTGAGCCTGAAGACCGGCTTGACTTCTCTCAGGTCGGAGTAGCGAAACTCGTCCTTGGCGACAACCTTAGACAGCGAGATTATCGAAGTGAATTTCGAGTTCTCCTTGATGTAAGCGTCGTCGATCGGCAGGTCGCCTCGGAGTCTGCCCCTGAACTTGACCATCTTCGCGAGCGTTTCGACCGAAACCTCGCCCCAGGTGACGTAATCCTTGATCTTGTTCAGCATTCCTCTGACGATTTCCGTCTCGGGAACCACAACGCAATGATTTATCCTCATGAGATTGAGAATCCGCATAGTGTCCTCTATGTCTTGGTTCACGCCGGCGTGACCTCGTACTCTGATCACAGCATATGCCATCTGAATCACTCTTCCTTGGGGGCAGAGATTTCGCTCCCTACCTGCTGCTCAGCTATGTGGATCATGGCGGGACCGCTAGAGATCTTCAATCGTCTCTGCTGTTCGTCCGTCACCCTCATCTCTGAGGTCCTCTGCAATGCATCGAACGTCGCCAGTGCATAGTTCACTGTCGTCTTCGTGTGTCCTCTTGCGAAACCCCATGCGTCCTTTATTCCTGCGAGTGTGAGGATGCTCTTCGAGACGTCGCCGACCGCGAGTGCCACGCCTCTCGGGGCGGGGTTCAAAGTAACCTCCACCGAACCCGCCTTGCCTATGACCTTGAACGGCAGTGAGTGCTGGGTCCCGCAGCCGCATTCCCATGAACCGCACCCCCTCTTGATCTCGATCATGTTGAGCTTGGCATTGTCGATCGCTTTCCTGATCGACGGGCCGACCTCCTTTCCCTTCGATCGACCGAGCCCTATGAAGCCATCGCCGTTTCCCACAGCGACGGTTATGGCGAACTTGACCCTCCTTCCCGAGTCGGTCATTCTCTGAACCATGTTAACGTCGATCACCTCGTCCTTCATTTCCGGCAGAAGGATGTCGACGATCTCCGGCTCTCGGAGGGGAAGCTTAGTACCCAGGGCGGCGCTCATGGTCGTTATCTCTCCCTTGAGCACCATCTTGCCCAATTTAGTCTTGGGAGTCCATTCCATCTCAATCACGCTCCATCTTGTTCTTGACCTCGACAAACAGTTTCTCCACGTTCTCTCCGATGTGATGGCCTTTGATCCTCTCCTCTGAAGGGAAGATGTCCTCGCCGTGAGGTATCTCCAGACCCGCGTCCAGCATTCCCTTCAAAGCAGCGAAGCAGCCGGCACCCTTCGCCGGCACCTTCAGGCCGATGTCCAGCACAGCCTTCTCGACCCCAGCTTTCTTCGCTTTCTTGCCAGCCAAGTAGCCTGTCAAGTATGCTGCCGGAATGTTCCCAGTAGAAAGATTCCATCCCATCTCCGCAAGCTCTTTGGAATTGGCTGATGCCAGCACCTTGTCGCCCACGGAATCGTAGTCCACGAACTGAATGGCGGTGTTCCTGAGGGACATCCTTACGACCGCACGTGGAATCCTTGCCCTTAGGAGCTTGGCCCTTTGCCTGTAATCGGTTCTGCCCTCCCTCCTTCTCCGGAAAGGCACCTTATATCTCGGTCCCTGTGCCATCAGTTCGCCTCCTTCAAATGCCCCTCTGTCTTGAGGTGGCTGATAACATGAGCCTTGCTCTTGAACATTCCTCCCTTGGCCTTCATGTAGAAGTCTCTGTAGACCGCCGGAGTGATCTGACCCTGATCGCGCAAGTCCCTCAAGGTGGATCTGATGGGGCGGATCGTCTGAATCCATCGCTTCTTCTCTGGACTCCTCGCTCCGGAAGTCCCCTTCCTGCTTCCGATCCCACGCCTCCTCCCCTTCGCCTTCTGGGCGATGTGGTACCTCGCCCGGCCTCGAGAAACACCCTTCTTCGGAAGGGCTCGGATCGTGCCGGACTCTATAGCCGTCCGGATGTCGGCTCTGGTTATGGCGTCCGCCACATCCTCGATTCTGTCGGGATCTATCCAGACTCTTCCTTCCCCGCATCCGAGGATCTGTGCAGCGATTCTTCTCTGATTCTTAAGATCCATACTATCCCGTCCTGTTGAGAACTCGGATTCCGAGCTTGTCTGCCTTCGCCTCGATCTCCAACCGCTTCTTGTAGCCGACTCCGCCACCGATTCTGACGGCCTGGCGCTTCGGGTCCATGCCGTCGAGCTGGGCCGGATTGTGAATGATGATCTCCTCAAACCCTGATGGGTGCAATCCCCTGACCTTCTGCGGCCCGCGGTACCCGATCGACACGACTGGGGGACGATACTTGTAGTGTCTCCGCATCTTGCTGTGCATCCCCCTCGGGCGCCTCCATGTGTCTCCGAGCCGCATGAACCTGAAGCCTTCCTGTCTGAGAAAGTGAGGCCGTCTCTTCGAAATCTCGCTCCGCTTGCTCAGAAGATCCTTTGTATCGGCATCGAGCTCAGGTTTCAGCTTCACGATGTATCCTCCCTTCTCGACGACCTCGCCCTCTTTCGCCTCTGCGGCCGGAGCCTCTTCGATTATCACTGTCTCCTTCTCCGCAGGTGCCTCCGCTTCTTCCTTCTTCTCTTCTTTCGGGGCCGTGACCTTTCTCGCCTTCGCTTCAACCGGTGCCTCTTCCGTCACCGCCGGGGCCTCT
>JAJRAH010000136.1 GCA_028679985.1 Methanomassiliicoccales archaeon | reverse complement strand
GCATTTGCACCTTTCTTCTTCTGCATCAAGATGGCAGCTACCGGCTTCCCCACGATATTGCTCCTTCCAACGACGACGACGTGTTTTCCCTCGGGGCTGTTGCCGCTGCGGACCAAGAGCTCCTGCACGCCATGGGGCGTACACGGCAGGAACCCCGGATCCCCTATCAACATCCTGCCAACGTTCACGGGGTGAAACCCGTCAACGTCCTTGTCGGGATTGATCCTATTCAAGATCTTCGTCTCGTCGATGTGTTCGGGAAGAGGAAGCTGGACGAGAATGCCGTGGATCTTTGGGTTCGCGTTCAGATCGTCGATGATCTTCAGCAGTGCGTCTTCAGCGTATTCCGCTGGAAGTCTGATCGTCTCGGAATACAGCCCCAATTCCTCGCAGGCTTTCCCCTTCATCCTGACATAAACCTGAGACGCGGGATCTTCTCCTACCAGAACGACTGCCAACCCGGGAGTGACTCCCTTTGACCTCAGCTCTACAATCTTCTCCTTCAACTCTTCGCGTATTTCCTCTGCAATCTTGCTGCCATCAATGATGCTCGCCGGAATCCTACCACCCTACCCGGGTGGAGTAAATGTGGTAGTTTATTTAATCCTTTTCAGCGAGAGATCTAGAAGAGGACCGATGGCTCCACATCGCTGGTCCCTTCCGCTCGAGAACAAAATAAGATTTTAATATGAAAGACCATATCCGTCAAAAAACCGGAGGGAAGTCTATTTGATGAGTGACATTGAGATAGCTCAGAAAGCGGAGATTCGACCGATCGTTGACGTCGCCTCGAAGTTGGGATTGACAGAGGACGACCTGGAATTCCATGGGAAGTTCATTGCCAAAGTGCATTTGGGCGTTCTGGAGAAATTCGCTGACAGGCCTCAAGGGAAATACGTCGACGTTACGGCCATAACGCCTACACCATTGGGCGAGGGCAAGACAACGACGACCATCGGCCTCGTTCAGGCGCTAGGCTCCGAGTTGAAGAAGAGCGTCGCTGCATGCATAAGGCAGCCGAGCATGGGGCCCACCTTCAACATTAAAGGAGGTGCCGCAGGTGGCGGCTACAGCCAGATCATACCCATGGAGAGTTTCAACCTTCATCTCACCGGAGACATACACGCTATCTCCGTCGCTCACAACCTGGTTGCTGCGGCGATCGACAGTCGCATGTACCATGAGAGCCTCCAGACAGATGAGCAACTGAAGAAGAAGGGGCTTTCGAGAATCGACATCGACCCGAACTCGGTCACATGGAACCGCGTTGTTGACGTCTGCGACCGTAGTCTGAGAGAGATACAGATAGGACTCAACGATGCGAAGAAGGATGATGGAACACCTAGCACGGTCTTCCCTAGGAAGACTGGATATGACATAAGTGTGGCGAGCGAGCTCATGGCGATATTGGCGCTTACGACCGACCTCAAAGACATGCGCCGGAGAATCGGACGAGTTGTCGTCGGATTGAACAGAAACGGCAAACCAGTCTCGCTCGAGCAGCTGAAGATAGCAGGTGCTGTGACAGTGCTCATGAAGGACACCATCATGCCCAACCTGATGCAGACGTTGGAAGGACAGCCGGCATTCGTACACGCTGGTCCATTCGCGAACATCGCGCACGGCAACAGCAGCATCATCGCAGACCAGATCGCCCTAAGATGCGCCGACTATGTCGTTACGGAGAGCGGTTTCGGCGCGGACATAGGAATGGAGAAGTTCTTCGACATCAAGTGCAGATACAGCGGCCTTATCCCCAACGCGGTCGTGCTGGTCGCTACGGTAAGGGCTCTGAAGATGCACGGGGGAGGACCCAAGGTCAAGCCCGGCGTGACCCTCGACAAGGCCTACACAAACGAGAATCTGGATCTGCTCGAGAAGGGTCTAGGTAATCTCGGAGTGCACATCGAGAACGCCAGGCGTTTCGGCATTCCCGTCGTCGTGGCCGTGAACGCCTTCGAGACCGACTCGAACTCGGAGCTCGAGATGATTCGTAAATACGCAGTGGGAGCCGGTGCGGAGGATGCCGTGAAGTGCACGCACTGGGCTGACGGAGGAAAGGGCGCGAAGCAGTTGGCGAAAGTAGTAGTGGAAGCTTGCAGCAAGCCTTCGAAGTTCAAGTTCCTGTATCCGCTTGAGTGGCCGATCAAGAAGAAGATCGAGTGCATCGCCACTGAGATCTACGGAGCGGACGGCGTGACCTACACCGAGACGGCTGAGAAGCAGATCAAGTCATACGAGGAAGCCGGTTTCGGCAGCTTGCCGATATGCATGGCCAAGACTCATCTGAGTCTGAGCCACGACCCTGATTTGAAAGGTGTTCCGAAAGGATTCACCGTTCCCATAAGGGAAGTCAGGGCGAGCGCCGGTGCGGGCTTCATCTATCCGCTGCTCGGAAAGATGAGCACGATGCCAGGTCTCGCCTCTCACCCCGGATACATGGATATCGATCTGGACGAAAAGGGAAACATCAAGGGGCTCTTCTAGTTCTCAGGAGTGCCTGTTCGGGATCCACTGAGATCGATCGGATCTGTCTCAAACCATTTCGAACCTTCTTCATTTTCCGTTCGAGTTCCTGGCAGAAGATTTCATCGAGGCCTATCGCACCGGAATCCCCTGTGGATTTGCTACCGCCTCCGGCGCCTAGTCCCCCATGTGCTCTTCGATGTACTCCTCAATCGTCATGAACTCTACCCCCCGATCGATGGCACCCTGGATGATGGTCCGCACCCAGTTCGCGTTCTCGGCGACTTTCTTCTCGGCCAACACGCCGTCCTTGTAGCTCTCGACCATATGCCAGCTGTGCGTCGCAAGCACAAGCAATCCTGCGCTGAACTTGGAGACCATGTGTTCGTAGTCTCTGACGTCCCTCTCCCGTTCGTGGAGGGGCCACAGATACGAGACTATCTTCTTTCCTTCCTTGTCGACACCCGAGGAGATCGGTGCCTCGATCAGCGGGCCAAAAACCCTGTAGGGATAGATCTCTCCCTTGTCCTGTCTGCGGATCACTGAGGAGTCGTAGAGGTAACCTTCCTGAGCGAGTGCCTGGAGCACGGAATCGTCGATGTGAAGGTACGGGGCGCGGAAGCCGACAGGTTTGCGTCTCAGCAGACCTCTCAGTGCCGTCGAGCTTCCGACGACGACGTCTTCGACTTGCCTGGCGGAGAGCTTTATTCCGGTGTCGGTGCCCGTCAAGTCCTCATGAATTATGCCATGCGCTGCAATCTCGTGCGATCGAAGAAGACCTCTCAGATCTATCGTCTTCGAAAGCACTTCTGCCGTCTCGGCCTCGATGAAAAAGGTCCCCTGGATGCCGAGATCGTCAAGGATCGAGACGATCATCTTGAGACCTTTCGCCGCGGACTTGTACCTCGGGGACGTCTTTCCGTCCTTCTCTCTCGAGACCCCGCCAATCCTGCCCTTCTCCGCTATGTTGACGTCCCTGTCAACGTCCACAGTCATGGCGGCGCAGCGCATCGTATGCGAATGACACTGGGGATAGATAACAATTGTCGCAAGCGAGGGTCAGAAGCTCGGGAATAAACGCATCAACGCCGAGACCGAGCCAGATCGTCGACATCTCGTTCTTTGACCATCCAGCAAATCTCACAACCTATTTATAATAAAGATAGAGTTCTTCAAAGCCATGCGTTCCGCGGTGCGCTTCCAGGAACCTAGATGCCCGCCAACGAAGTCGATTTCGCGACTTGGAGGGAGGTATTAGTCTGACTCAGGTCCTGGTCATCGGTGCGGGACCCGCAGGAATCGCCGCAGCGCTCAATCTGGCCAGACGAGGTTTCTTCTCGACGGTTGTTGAGAAGGGGCCGAGCATCGGAGGTCGGGCGTCAGAGCTTTGCTGCAAGGGCGTAGATGAATGCATAAGATGCGATGTCTGCCTCTCGATGGATAAGATCGGCGATCTGGTTCAGTCCGATCATGTAAGAATCATGACCAACACGGAGGTGATCCGTGTTTCTGGAAGACCTGGCGCGTTCAGGGCCACGCTGAAGAGGCACGAGCAGCTAGTCAATGAGGATGCTTGCGTCGGATGCGGCGCATGCGCCGAGGTCTGTCCGGTCGTCGGGAGCGCAATAGGGCCTTGCTCAATGAGCGGCGCGCCGAGGACGTTTCGAATCGATCGAGAGAAATGCATCGGGCTGAAGAATGGGGATTGCCAGAAATGCGTTGATGTCTGCCCCACCTCAGCTATAGCCCTCTCCTCGAAATCGTCGAGGAGACAGCTGGTGGTTGGAGCAATAATCGCCGCGAATGGATACGAGCCTTTCGATCCCTCGAGGGAACCGAGGTACGGATCTGTAACATGCAAAGACGTCGTATCGGCCGTCGAGATCGAGAAATCCATATTTCGAACCGGAAGGATACTCGTGCCTTCAAGCGGGAAGACACCGAAACGAGTCGCAATCATCCAGTGCGTCGGTTCCAGAGACGACCGGTTCGGGACGAGCTACTGCTCGAAGGTCTGCTGCAAGTACGCGCTGAAAACGGGGCAACTACTGAAGCGACAAGACCCCGAGACGGAAGTATCGTTCTTCTTCATGGATTGGAGGCCTTACGATCTCGTCGACAACGAGTTGGCCGAATGGGCAGCCGCCGAGAAGAGAGTGTCGCTGATCAGGTCGAGGCCGGCGGAGGTACTCGATTCCGAGTCTGGCAAGCCTCTGCTGAGATTCGCGAGCTCAGACGACGAGAGGGTGATCGAACAGGAGTTCGATCTGGTGATGCTCTCAGTTGGCATGCTTCCGCCGAGAGACGCATCGGGCCTCTCGAAGACGCTGGGACTTCGAGTTACTGATCAGGGATTCCTTCAAGAGCGGAGGCCTGGCGTTTTCCCCGCGGGCTGTTGCAGCGGTCCGAAAGACATAGCAGAGAGCGTCCGGGATGGCATATCCGCTGCTGGCAAGGTCGCATCGTTCTTGGAGGGATTGCATTGACTCCAGAAGTACACCTCCGGAAGGGGGATGAACTCATATCCCTTGTGACGAGTACGAGACCGGCACGACCCGGAAGCAGGCGTTTGCGTTCTGTCGCCGAGGACAAAGGAGATAGGATCGGAGTCTTCATCTGCAGATGCGGGGGAGCTGTCAGCAGGACCGTCGATGTGGATTCGGTCGCAGCACACGCCGCATCCCTGAATTCAGTCGCATTCGTCAAGGTAATGGAGTTCCCCTGTTCGGCAGGGGGACGAGCGGAGATTCTGGAGGACATCAGAGAGAAGAACCTCGGCAGATTCGTAGTCGCCGGATGCTCGCCGAGAACACATGAGAAGATCTTCAGGGCGCTCGCGGCAAAGGCCGGCCTCAATCAATCCATGTTCGAGATCGCCAACATCCGGGAGCAGTGCGCCTTCGTCCATGTTCCATCCGAGGCGACGGCAAAGGCGAAGGTTCTCATCGAATCCACCGCGTCGAAGTGCAACTTGCTTCTTCCCGCACCCTACGAGCAGATCCCGTTGTCGTCCAGGAAAGCGCTCGTCGTGGGGAGCGGGCTCAGCGCAGTAGTAGCAGCGTCCCATGTCTCAGATCAGGGATTCGGGGTCATCCTTGTCGATCCGCGCGGGACATCGAACGAGGGGGAAGCGAATTCGATCAAGGCGGGAGAGTCGGTAGAGTTGTTCGACAAGACTCTCCAGAGACTGAAATCGAATCCCCTGGTGAGGATGCTGTCCGGCTCGAAGGTCATCGAATTCGAGGGCCACCCCGGAGACTTCAGGGCACTGATCCAAACTCCAGACGGGGAAGAGGATATCAGATGCGGGGCGGCGATCCTCGCTTTCGATGCCTCTCCGACTCATGCTGCGGAAGACCGAGATCGACGCGAGATAACCCAAGCGGAGTTTGGCAGTCTTCTGGGCTCGCGGGTTGTCAAAATGGAGAATATCGTCATGATAGTCTCTGACAACTCAAGCGAGGAGACAGTCGGAAGAGGGAACTATGTGGACGCGGTGGCGAGCTCCTTGAGACTCAAGGAGCTTCTCCCTTCTGCCGACGTAACGATCATCGGCAGCGAGGCAAGAATGTATGGTTTGCACGAGCTCGATCACATCAGGGCGCAGGAACGAGGTGTCAGGTTCATACGGCCCAAAGGCGAAGTCGATATCAAGCACGAAGGAGGCCTCAGAGTGCTCGTCACCGACGCCTCCTCGGACGCTGCCCTCAGCTTGCCCGCGGACCTCGTTGTCCGTAGCGACGTGCTGAGGTTTGAAGATGCAAAGAAGGTGGCGAGCGTCTTCAAGATCCCGATTAACGCCCGCGGTTTCTTTGTCGAATCCGAGGTCCGGCTGGAGCCGGGGTCAACTTTGAATAGGGGCGTCTTTCTTTGCGGAAGCGCGGCTGGCCCCAGACTCGTCTCGGAGGAACTGCTAGGGGCATCGACAGCCGCATCTCAAGCCGTCTCCCTTCTCGCATCTCCGTTCATAGAGGCCGGGGGAACCGTCGCGGAGGTTGATCCCGAGAAATGCTCCGTCTGCCTCAACTGCATCAGAATCTGTCCATACACTGCACCCTTCATCAATGAAGAGAGCAAAGCAGAGATCGACATCCAGACGTGTCAAGGTTGCGGCATTTGCGTCGGGATCTGCCCCAGCAAGGCGATACAGATGTACGGTTATACGGATGCGCAATTGTTTTCGCAGGCATCAGCTAGCTTGAGGGGTGGAGGAACATGAGTGATCGAATGAGAATCGTCGGCTTCTGCTGCAGTCATGGCGCATACTCTTCGGCGGACCTGGCGGGCGTGATGCGTATCTCCTACTCTCCGAGTGTGATGATCATAAGAGTCCCATGTGCAGGAAGAATCGATGTCCTCCACATACTGAGGGCATTCAGAGACGGCGCGGACGCGGTGTTTGTCGCCGGATGCCTCGAGGGGAATTGTCACTTCGAATACGGTAACTTCGAGGCTAGAAAGATGGTCGAACACGCGAAAAGGCTGCTGAGCGATATTGGCATCGAAGCCGAGAGGGTGGAGATGTTCAACGTTGCTTCTAACCAGGCGTGGAGATTCCCCGAGATAGTCGGGGAGATGGTCTCACGCGTCGACAAGTTGGGATTGAGTCCATTGAAGAAGGTGATCAAGTGATCATCGCGGAACAGAAGCCACTGACCGAAATCTGCAGGATCGTCGAAAACGATCATAAGATACTCGTCGCGGGGTGCAAGTCCTGTGTTGCGATATGCCTCGCGGGAGGGGAGAAGGAGGTGGGGATCCTCGCGGAATCCCTGCGCCTCTACTCGGACCTCAACAACAAGGAATGGGAGATTTCGGAAGTCGTTGTTGAGAGACAATGCGAGAAGGAATGGGTAAGAGAGATCGGTCCGAGCATCGAGGGGAAAGACAGCGTCGTATCGATCGCGTGCGGCGTAGGAGCGCAAGTCGTGCAGGAACTGTATCCGGATGCCAGGATAGTGTCGGGACTCAATACTTCCAACATGGGCGCTCCCGATGAGCCGGGCATTTTCCTCGAGAAATGCGGCGGATGCGGGGACTGTGTCCTCCACTTGACCGGCGGTATCTGTCCGATCGCGCGGTGCGCGAAGAGTATGCTGAACGGACCTTGCGGAGGCTCTCAGAATGGCAAGTGCGAGGTGAATCCGGACACCCCTTGCGCTTGGGACCAGATCTACAACAGTCTGAAGAGGCTGGGGCGGCTCAATCTCATCGAGAAAGTGATTCCGCCCAAGAACTGGATACCGAGCAGCAGTGGCGGGCCTAGGAAGATTGTTCGGGCTGAAGCCGTACTCACCCCCGAGGAGAAGAAGACGAAGGAGGGAGTCGACTGAGGGTTGGAAGCAATCTGGAGAGAGTACTCGAGTCGGGGAGATTCGCAGTCACCGCCGAGATAGGTCCTCCTAAGTCGTCGAACCCCGAGATCATACGACACCACGCAAGGATGTTGAGGCCGCATGGAGATGCATTCAACTTGACAGACAACCAAGCAGCTACCGTCAAGATGTCGAGCTTCGCATCATCGCTTCTCTGCCTTCAAGAGGGTGCAGAGCCAGTCATGCAGATGACTTGCAGAGATCGGAACAGGATAGCCCTGCAATCGGATCTGCTCGGCGCCGCGGCCCTTGGGATAAAGAATGTCCTGTGCCTCAGCGGCGACCATCAGAGGTTCGGAAATCAGAAGGAGGCAAAGAACGTCTACGACATCGACTCTATCCAAGAACTGCAGATATTCAGGACTATGAGGGACGAGAAGACTGTCTGGGGGGGAGACAAGCTGGAACAGGCCCCGAATGTCTTCCTCGGAGCGACTGAAAACCCGTTTGCAGATCCGTTGGAGTTCAGAGTTATGAGGCTGGGCAAGAAGATCACGGCCGGAGCTGAGTTCATCCAGACTCAAGCGGTGTTCGACATCGAGAGGTTCGAACGTTGGATGAGCGACGTCAGGGAAAGGGGTCTGGACAGGAAGGCCCACATACTGGCGGGAGTGGTTCCCCTGAAGTCACTCGGGGCGGCGAAGTACATGAAGACCAAGGTCCCGGGTATGGTCATTCCAGACAGCACGATCGAGAGAATCAGAGCAGTCGGAGATGTCAAGTCCGAAGGCGTCAAGATGTGCGTGGAGAAGATCGAGCAAATAAAGAGCATCAAAGGGGTGCACGGCGTCCATATCATGGCGATCGCCTGGGAGGAAATCGTACCGGAGATCGTTCAGAAGACCGGACTATACCCCAGACCGAATGTCTAGGAAGGGATGTGCCAGTTCTGTCACCCGTATTTCTGTCTCTGATCGCTCATGCCCTTAGGAAATCGTCACAGTACAGTTTCTCGTTGAGCAGGACCTGACCCGCCTTGATGATCCTCATAAGTTCCTCATCCTCGGGATCGCAAATCGCGGCGGTTAGCCCGGCCCCCATCAGCATGGCCAAGTAGGTCCGATTCAGCAGGCTTCTCTCCTTCGTCAGATTGGAAATGTTGCTGAGGCCCACGACGGTCCGCGGCGGGGGATCGTTCAATGTCTGAAAGAGCTGCAAGGCTTGGATGATCTTCTTCCCCTGGTCCTGGGCGGCCCCTACTGGCAAGATGAGAGGATCGAGATACAAGCGATCAGGCATGATGTCGTACTCCATTGCAGTCGTCATCATCAACATCGCCATCTCCGCACGGGATTGGGCGTCGTTCGGCACGCCTCGCTCGTCCATCGCGAGGCATATGATCTCCGTGCCGTATTCCTTGCATAGGGGGAAGAAGCGCTCCATCCTCTTTCGCTCGGCGGTGGTGGAGTTCATAATGACCTTGTTCCGGCATGCCTTGAGTCCGGCCTCCATGGTCTTCTGGCCCGGCGTGTCGAGGCTCAGGGGAAGATCGGTGACATCCTGAACGACCTTGACCAACCACTCCATGACTGCGGGGGCATCCTCCCTTCCCGGACCTGTGTTGATGTCCAACATTTGCGCCCCGCGTTCAACTTGTCTGATAGCGAGATCCTGGATGAACCTGCTATCCCGTCCGTCGATGGCCTTTGCGACCGCTCCGAAGAGACCGTTGATCCTCTCGCTGATAATGATCATCAGAATGACCGAAACAACAAACAGATATCGGCGAATAAAAGTCTTTGGATTCCAAGCCCAGTGGAGATGGACCAGCGTCCCTACGGATTCAACAGTGCCGTTGGATCCGAACACACCTTGCAATCATATTTATGTCTTAGTGTGACATATACGCCCGGCATACTGTTTCTTGTGTGCCTTTGTTCAGATGGGAGGAACCGGGATGGTTAAGATAGAACGGGCATTGATCAGTGTTTCCAATAAGACGGGTGTCGTTGAATTCGCATCGGGACTGAAGCAGATGGGCGTCGAGCTGATTTCCACCGGGGGAACGGCATCGATGCTGAAGAAGAACGGAATTGACGCGATCGAGATCTCGCAAGTCACTGGCTTCCCGGAAATGCTGGATGGAAGGGTCAAGACTCTTCATCCTTTGATTCACGCGGGAATTCTCGCGCGACGGGATCTTCCGGAGCACATGAAGACGCTCTCGGACAGGGGGATAAAGAAGATCGACATGGTCGTCGTCAACCTCTACCCATTCAAGGAGACCGTTCTCAAGCCGAATTCCACCATCGAGGACATCATCGAGAACATCGACATCGGAGGCCCGAGCATGATAAGGGCGGCGGCGAAGAACCACGAATCGGTCGCCGTCGTAACGAATCCAGGTCGATATGGTCAGGTACTGGACGAGATGGGGAAGTCGGGCGGCAGTCTCAGCGGCGAAACGCTGAGGGCTCTGATGCTGGAAGCATTCAGGAGCACCGCGTTCTATGACTCCATGATCGCCTCCTATTTGGGCAGGATTTTCGGATCGGACCTTTACCCGCCGACTTTGGCGCTAGGATTCGAGAAGGACATGGACCTTCGCTACGGGGAGAATCCGAACCAGTCCGCAGCGTTCTACACCGATCCGTTTGCCGCAGGAGTGTGCATATCCAGATGTGAGAGGTTGCATGGCAAAGAGTTGTCGTTCAACAACATACTCGACCTCGAGGCTGCCCTTGAGATCCTCAGGGACTTCGAGAGACCGACTTCATGCGTTTTGAAACACACGAACCCCTGCGGGATAGCAAGTGCTGACAGGATCAGCGACGCATTCGTGGTCGCGTACAATGTCGACCCGGTCGCGGCGTTCGGATGCGTAATAGGGGTCAATAGGGAACTCGACGACGCTACCGCCACGGAGATATCAAAGCACTTCGTCGAGGCGGTCATAGCGCCGTCGTACACGACAGGAGCGCTCGAGACGCTGATGAAGAAGAAGAACATAAGGATCCTCAGGACCAACGCTCCGATCACCCAGGATGAGAAGCCTGAGATGAAGATGAAGAAAATCAAGGGCGGATTGCTGGTGCAGACCTCCGAGTACATCAAGCTCAGACCGGAGAGCCTCAAGGTCGTCACGAAGCGGCAGCCGACCGATGAAGAGGTCAAAACGATGCTCTTCGCTTGGAAGGTGGTGAAACACGTCTGGTCCAATGCGATCGTCTATGCGAAAGGAGAGCGGGCGGTCGGCATCGGTGCAGGACAAATGAGCAGGGTGGATTCATCCATGATCGCCGCGTCGAAGGCGAAGGAGGAGGCGAGAGGCAGCGTGATGGCTTCTGATGCCTTCTTCCCGTTTAGGGACGGAGTGGACGAAGCCGCGAAGGCCGGGGTCGTCGCTATCATACAGCCTGGAGGATCGGTCAGGGATGAAGAGGTCATCCAGGCAGCTAACGAATACAACATGGCCATGGTATTCACGGGGATGCGCGTCTTCAGGCACTGATGGTAACGTTCATTGCCATGGGAGCCGAATTACGTCGCTTGAGATCGGATGAGCAACGAAAAGGTGGCGCGGGTTCTCTACGAGATAGCCGATCTCCTTGAAATCAAGGGTGTCGAGTTCAAGCCTGTCGCGTACAGAAGGGCCGCGAGAAACATCGAGGAACTCGACAAGGACATCGAAGAGTACCTCAAAGAAGGCAGACTCCGAGAGATACCGGGTGTTGGAGAAGCGATCGCGAAGAAGATATCCGAGATCATCGAATCCGGCGAGCTAAACTACTTGAAGGAACTGAGGGAGGAGCTGCCTGCAGGACTCCTTCAGTTGATAGAAGTTCCCGAGATCGGTCCCAGGACCGTCATGCGATTGTACAAGGAACTCAAGATAACGAACTTGCACGAGTTGAAGAGGGCGGCCGAAGAGCATAGGATCCGCAGGTTGAAAGGATTCGGAGATAGGTCGGAGGAGATCATACTCAAAGGCATCAGTCTTCTCGAGCATCGGACCGGCCGCATGCTCCTGGGATACGCCTACTTCTATGGGAAAGCGATCGTCGATTACATGATCGCGGCTGGAGGATACAGCCTCATAAGCACCGCTGGCAGCCTCCGCCGCATGAAGGAGACGATTGGCGACATAGACATCCTTGTCGGAAGCGATGAACCAGAGAAGGTGATGAGAGTCTTCGTCGAGAATCCGAGGGTCTCCGAGGTCATTGCGAAAGGGGACACGAAGTCTAGCGTCAGGCTGGAGGAGGGGGTGCAGGTGGACATCAGGGTAGTGAGCACCGACAGCTACGGGGCGGCGCTCCAGTACTTCACGGGTTCAAAAGAGCACAACATCTCTCTGAGATCTCTCGCGATAGAGAAGGGACTCAAAATAAACGAGTACGGGGTCTTCAAGAAGGACGCCAATGAACGCATTGCAGGCAGGACGGAGGAAGAAGTGTACGCGGCCCTGGGTCTTGAGATGATGCCTCCGGAGATACGAGAGAACAGAGGGGAGATCAAGGCTTCAATCGAACACAGACTCCCGACTTTGGTCGAGCTCGGAGACATCAAGGGCGACTTCCACGTTCATTCGACCATGAGCGACGGCGGAGCGACGGTAGAGGAAATCGCGCAGGATGCGGTGAAGAGAGGCTATGAGTACATTGGAATAACCGACCATTCGGAGTCTCTGAAAGTCGCTCGCGGAGTGGCGAAAGAGGACCTGAAGAGGAATATTGAGAAGGTGAGGGAGATCTCGGAGAAGACTGGTGGGATCAGGGTCCTCATGGGCGCTGAGGTCGAGATCCGAAACGATGGGATCCTAGACTACCCGGACAGCATACTCAAGGACCTTGATTTCACGGTCGGGGCTGTTCATTCGGGGTTCAAGATGAGTGAGAAGGACATGACGGAGAGGATTGTAACGGCGATGTCGAACGACTACCTGACGATCCTCGCACATCCGACCGGAAGAGTCCTCGAGCAGAGGGAGCCCCATCAAGTCGATGTCGATACGATCATCGACACTGCTTCGGAGAAAGGAGTGTTCCTCGAGTTGAATGCTCTTCCTGAGCGACTGGATCTCAACGATCTGAACTGCAGGAAGGCGAAGGAGAAAGGTGTCACGATAGCCATCGGGACCGATGCTCACAGTCTCGCTCAGTTGAATTACATGATGTTCGGGGTGGCCACAGGAAGAAGGGGTTGGCTGGAGAAGAGCAGCATCCTGAACACCCGTTCGCTGAAAGAAGTCGAGAGGTCCCTTGGAATCTGAGGCACCTCTGAAAGAACAGAGGTCAAGCCAGAATTTATCTCAGGCAACTATTATATATCTGCTGCTGGGATGGATTGGAACATGAGCTTGGTGGATGTGGCGCAATCGATTAAGACGATGAAGATCCGAGGCGCAGGGGAGATAGCGAGGGCGGGTGCCTGCGCGCTCAAGGAGATGGCGCAGGATTTCACTGGCAACGATCTTGATCAGCTCAAGAAGGAATTCGAAGAAGGCAAGACCCTTCTCCTTTCGACTCGACCTACAGCGATTTCCCTATGGAACGCAGTCCAGGCAGTATCGCGGGGAACGGGGGAGTTGAGGAGCGTCGAGGAGTTCAGGAACGTAATCGTCTCGAATGCCGATCGCTTTGTCGATCGCTCGAAGGAAGCCGTGAAGGTCATCGGAAGGATCGGTTCCCAGCGCATAAAGGGGGGAGAGCGCATCCTGACGCACTGCAATAGCAAGGCAGCATTGAGCGTCATAAGAACCGCATTCTCGGACGGCAAGAGAGTCGAGGTCTTTGCGACAGAGTCCAGGCCGTGGAGGCAAGGCCTGCTAACTGTCAATGAACTTGCTGAAGAGGGCGTTCCGACCACACTGATAATCGACAGTGCCGTGAGATGGATCATGAAGGACATCGATTTGGTCTACGTCGGCGCAGATACGATCGCATCGAACGGCGCCGTAATAAACAAGATTGGAACTTCTCAAATCGCATTGGTCGCGCATGAGGCGCGGGTGCCGTTCATCGTCTGTGCTGAGACTTTCAAGTTCTCTCCCAAGACCGTTCACGGGGAACTGGTAGAAATCGAGGAGAGGGATCCTGGTGAGATCGTCGGAGAGGGCGAGATACCTGCGAATGCGAGGATACTCAACCCGGTGTTCGACGCCACACCCGCGGACTATGTGGATTCGATAGTCACGGAAGTAGGCGTCATCTCACCCTACGCGGCCTATGACATAATAACGAAGGAACTGGGACAGCAAATGAACGCTGGCAGATGACTAGGTGATCGTATGGAGTACTCTGATAAGTATCTGCATCTCGGGGAGAGGATCGACCCGGATGCGCACGTGATATGCAAGTTCAAGATCAAAACGGATCTCCCGATGAAGAGTGCCGCTGCGGCGATAGCCACTGAGGAATCAACTGGCACATGGACGCGGCTGACGACGCTTCGAGAGGACGTGTTCACCAGACTGAGTGGAAAGGTCATCGACATCAAAGGCAGGATCGCGGTCATAGCCTTCCCAGCTGAGGATTTCAGCCTGGATATCGGAGGTGTCCCGCAGATTCTCAGCATTATCGCCGGGAATCTCTTCGGATTGGAGGCCTTGAAGGGCGTGCGCCTCGAGGACGTCGAGTTCCCGCGGTCGATGCTTGAGGCATTCAAGGGACCGAAATTCGGAATACAAGGCATCAGAAGCAT
>JAJRAH010000135.1 GCA_028679985.1 Methanomassiliicoccales archaeon | reverse complement strand
TCGCCACGGTTCTGCCCCCTTCTTTCAAGTAATGGAGAGTTGGAATCCCTTCTTCCGCAAGGGCTGTCACTGCGGCTTCGATGAACCTCACCATATCGGGATATCCGAGCACGCTGTCCGTCCCGGTCCCCTCCCACCTCACCTTTCCGAGCCTCACGAACTCTCGAAGATCATCATCATTAGCATCCCTTGGCTTCCTGAGCCCGAATGTGACTTCATGTTTCTCGGACATGCGCCGCCAGCATCTTAGGAGGCTATGCCTGTTCTTCTTCTCGAGTCTGCGCAGATAGTCTTCGTACGTCCCGGTGATTGAGACACAGGGCGAGACGCTCGTCTCGCGCTCGGCGTTCGGGAAGATTCTCGCGATATTCGCGGCCGTGGGACAGTCCTCCCTCAAGTCTTTGAGGTCCGCCGTGCTCCACCCCTCCCTTTCCATCATGTATTCCCATACGGCAGCGTGCACATCAGCCCTTCCGCTCTCAGCCAGGATTCCGCATCTGTCCGAGGGACCGGAGCCGATGAACTCCAAGTTCTTCGACACGGAGAGCCTTCTGCCCGATATCGCGAAGGGCGCGAAGCCGACCGTCCTTTCGCCCTCCAACACCTCGAGTACGACCATCTCCTTTCCCTTGCCGTAGGTGTCCCACCATGCGCCAAGCCATTCATTTCTGAGGAAGACGTCGTCTTCTCCGCTCGTCCGCAGGATCTCGTTCCAGGCTTCCCTCGAGCGATCGAATTCGCCTCGCGACTGGATTTCCCTGACCTTGAGAGCCATCCTTCACCTCGTAGGGCAACTCAGGAATAATAACTATCGCCGCCGTTGATGCCATGCCATATCATAGTCTGGTGTCGAGAAATCAAACCAAAAACCATATGAGGGCATATCCGTTTACAATAGCCGGTGAACGGATGAAGCTGTTCCGCGTGGGCAAGGTGAAACAGGTATACGAGGTGGACGAGAACACTCTTGAGTTCGTTTTCACTGATAACATATCTGTCTTCGACAAGATCATCCCTACGCGGATCCCGCACAAGGGAGAGACCCTTTGCCGCACATCCGCCTTCTGGTTCCAGGTTCTGAAGAAGAACGGGATAAGGACGCATTTCAGGGAACTGGTCCCTCCGAACCGGATGAGGGTGCGGAAGGTGAACGTCATCGCGGATTACGAAAAGCTCAGCTGCAACACCGCGAATTATCTCATCCCCCTCGAGTTCATAAGCAGACAGTTCGTAGCTGGCTCCCTGTACGATCGGATCAAGAACGGGGAGGTGACCGAGGATGATTTGGGCTTCGACCGGGGTCACAAGATCACTTACGGCGAGAGGCTTCCGCTGACATACTTCGAGACGACAACGAAGCTTGAGAAGGTGGATAGATCGCTCTCCAGGGACGAGGCGATTAAGATCTCTGGCTTGACCGAGGAAGAATTCGAGAGGATAGTCGAGACTGTCAGGAAGATCGATGACATAATCACGACCGAGGCCGAGGAAAGGATGCTCATTCACGTCGACGGCAAGAAAGAGTTCGCGTTCGACGAGAAGCGGAGGCTGATGGTCGTCGACACGTTCGGCACCGCCGACGAGGACAGATGGTGGGATCAGGACTCGTACGGGCTCGGGAAGTTCATCGAGCTGAGCAAGGAAGCGGTGAGGCAGTACTACAGGGACCTGGGCTACCATGACAAACTCATGGAGGCGAGGAAGAACAACCTCCCGGAACCGGACATCCCGCCCCTTCCGAACAAGAAGGTCAAGGAGATAAGCGATATGTACGTCGAGATGTTCGAGAGGATCACCGGCGAGAGCTTCCGCTAGAGTCCGTCTCCTTCTGCTCAGTGCCCTTTCGTTGGATGAGAATGAGTATTGATTCTCTGCCTCTGGTGAGCTTGCGTCCCTATTCTGGGATTTGACGGGCTGACGGGTGCAATGATGTCTGAAGGACGGTCTATCGGAAATGGCGCTCTTCGCCGGAACGTTCTTGAGGAACGAAACCAGTCCGGCGTAATCTGGAGATGCCCGGATGGGTCGAGAAGTGACTGTTCGCAACTACAAGCCTAGGGACGAAGAAGCGATATTGAGACTGCTCGAGCGTGCCTTCGTTTGGCCAGCATCCGAGATAGAAGTCTCAAAAATGGATCATTGGAAGTGGAAGTACCTCGACAATCCGATGGAACTTCTGTTCATCGGCCTCGTGGAGGATGCGGGAGAACTGATCTGCCACTCGGCCGCACTGCCGTTCATGATCATGATCGGGGGAAAGAGCTACAGGGGGGTCGAGGGGTCGGACGTCTGCAGGGACAAGGATCGCGCTGACGAGGAGATGATCCTGAATGCGATACGTAGCAAGTATGCCGTGATCGACCGCAACGGGATTGACTTCTGTTTCTCCTTTCCGGTGCAGGACATGTACTACAATCTGCTGAGGAAGTTCGACTACATCGACACGGGACTTGAGACGGAACGCTTCTTCCTCGTCCTTCAGCCCGAGAAGTTCTTTGCAGCGGTCGGAGAGGGCTCTCTGAAGAAGATCGCTTATCGCCTTCTCACGACCGGGAAGGAGAATACCAGGCGGTCGGCCATCGAAGCCTCAAGTGAGATCCGCGTCGAGGACGCGGACGATTTCGGTCCGGACATCGAACAGTTGTTTCTTTCCGCGGCGGGCCAGTTCGATATCATCATTGTCCGAAGCCGCGAAAGGATGAACTGGCGGTACGCCGACAGAAGGGGCGGGAGATACCACATAAGAGTCGCAAGGAAGGGAGGGAAGCTGGCAGGGTACGCGGTCCTGAAGTTCTCCGGGACCGGAGACGCGAAGTCGTGCGAGATCGCCGATATGCTGGTCCATCCAGATCATCCGGACGCTCTCGATGTGCTCGTCTGCGACTCTGCGAAATACGCCGAGGGATTCGGGGCGATATCCCTCTCCTGCAGACTTCTGAACAATCATCCGTACATTCCCGCGGTGCGGCGGATGGGCTTCGTGAAAGTGCGCAATCCTTCCGGAGTCCACTGGGTCAAGCTCACTGTCAGGAACCTGCGCAAGAATCCTGAAATCGACAGCGTACTGAAGAAGGGTGATCTCAGAGTCCATATCATGGTCGGCGACACCGATGGCATCTGAATTCCCGGTCAGCGAATCTTGACTCTTCTCTGATAATGACTCTGGGAATCCACTTCCGCAAGTGCTGGCGATGGGAAAAACAATAAATCCGATGCATCTATTAACCATAGTGCTGCTCACAGAGATCGAAGGGGTCAGAGCCAGGTTGGAAGCGAACGACGCATCATACGAAAAGTACCTGGAAGACAACTACGGTCCCGCCGTCCGCTCGGCCGAGGAGATCGGCAATCTGGCCAACTTGGATCTGACCGTCGATGTCCATTTCGAGAAAGCGAACAGCGCCGCATCTCAGAAATGGTTCGATTCAGCGGTCGAGAGCAATCCGACCATCATAGGGAGTTACCTGCGAGAGGGAAGCCATTCGATCTTCTATCGGTACGCCCCGTTCAGCATCATCGCTCGTTCGTCCGAAGGCAGGCTTCGAGTAGACGCGCTGTTCGAGATGACGAGACGGTTCCGCGCGTTCAAGATTCTAGGACGCGATGAGATCTTCGCATTCTACCAGGTGCTCATGAGAAGGACCGTGCACTTCCCATACTTCCTTCTGCTCGGCCAGAAGGGGTTCTCTTTGCTGCACGCATCCATGAGCTGCAGGGGCGAGGATGCGGTCCTGTTCATGGGCCTCAACGGAGCCGGGAAGACAACGGCCGCTCTGTCATTGCTGCCGGAGATGAGCATAATGGCGGACAACTTCGCGCTGTTCGACGGGAACAGGGCATTCGGATTCCCCGAGATGCTTCGGATTCCGGCGAATGCTGTCTTGGATGCTGGCACGAAGGACGGAGGCCGCATCGTCGACGGAAAGACGCAGGTGAAGATGGCAGGAGGGAGCGGGAATGCTCGCTTCCGTCCCCGCGCCTGCGTGATAATCAAGCGGGGAAGAATCAACTCCTGGGAAGAAACGCCGAGAGATGGCGCGATAGAGTACCTCGAAGCGATAGACCGATTCCAGCACGAGACCGATGATTTTTCATATCTGACGTTCATCCGCGACCGCTCTCCTCCAAAGGTGTACCCCAAATGTGAGTACTACGTCGCGACGGTAAGCGATCGAGAGGGATCGAGGGCGATGATCAGGGACAAGGTGGGTGGCCTGCTTGGACTTCGATTTTGAAGGCGTTCTGAAGTTGCGGCTCGAGGACGGTCTGTTTCGCTCGCTGATCAAGGAATTCGAGGTATGGAAGAGCGAGTTCCAGAAACCGGATCTCACCGTCGAGAGGGGCAGGGTCGAGAAGAAGGGCATGCACGTCACCTCGGCCTACTCCGCGGGCGACGGATTCTATACGATCCTGTACGAAGACGGCGTCTACCGTATCGAAGGGGACAGGATAGTGTGCGACGGCAGGACGAACGAGGAGTACCTGGAGGGCAAGGTGACCCAGCATCGCCTGAACCAGCTCTTCATGCAGAGAGGCTGGTGCATCATCCATGCTTCCGCGGTATCAATCGGAGGAAAGGCGGTACTGTTCCCTGCGATGGGCGGGGTGGGCAAGACGAACCTCATGCTCGAGCTGCTGTCGAGGGGAGCGAAGTTCATCGCAGACGATCATATCATAATAGGGAAGAATGGAAGGTTCATGTCCTATCCGCGGTGGGTCAATGTCCTCGAATACAACCTTGCGATGTTCCCGGAACTGTACGACCGGGTCATTCCGGACAGAGCGGGACAGAGGCAGCAGAAGCGGAGGCTGTGGTTGTACAGGAAGGCTCGGGACATGGAAGGCAAGAACCCCGTCACTGACATGGTGAAGGCGAGGACAATGGCATGGTACTACTTCTCGCACCGCGTGAGATCCGATCTGCTCTTTCCGAGCGCGACTCTGGAGAGGTCGGGGAAGATATCTCACGCACTCTACCTGAGGAGGGAGGACAGCGAAAAGACGATAGTGCCCTCGACCTTCGAGCGGATCGCGCGCCTTTCCTCAGCGTCGACGTTCCCCAACGAGACGGACTTGATGCACAAGATCTGTTCCGAGATCGCCGGAATGCCCTACTTCTCGATGGACAAGCGGAAGGAGATATGCCTCGGCGCATACGAGGGGGCGAAGTGTCATGAGATCTACATGGGGAAATATCAGACCCGTCCGAGATTGAAGAGCATTGCGGATGAAATCGAATCCACAGTCTCCCGCTGAACGAGCCTCATCCCCTTACGTCGTTCTGTCTCGCTCGAAGTTCTTCCGCTGTGTGAGGATCTGTGAGAGGGTAATGCCGATCTCGCCCTTTTCATTCGAAGGTTGCAGAAGCGGCAGGGTCTCCTATGATTCGATTGGGGACGAAAGAATGTAAGGACCTTGGTTTGAATTGATTGTGCGCCGTCGTGAAGAGGGTT